>JAYVMG010000363.1:0-8694 GCA_043759095.1 Acidobacteriota bacterium
CCAGTTGTTGTTATGTCTGATGAATTTGTGAACGATGGACCGGACGCTCCGGTCGCCGCGTCTGACAACCCCGAGATCGCCGAACTGCAGCGCGAGCGCGACGACTTCAAGGATCGCTGGCTGCGCAAGGGCGCGGAATTCGACAACTACCGGAAGCGGATCGAGCGCGAACGGCGCGAGCAGGCCGACCAGTCGGTCGTCGACCTCCTGCAGGAGCTGCTGCTCGTCGTCGACGATTTCGACCGCGCCCTGACGATGGAGGGCGGCGACACGGGCGACGCCTACCGCAAGGGCGTCGAACTGATACACGGCAAGCTGCACGATCTGCTGCGCAAGCAGGGCGTGAAGGCCTTTGATGTCCTCGGCGCCGATTTCGACCCCAACGTCCACATGGCCGTGATGCACGAGGACAGCCCCGAGCATCGCGAGGGCGAAGTGATCGGCGAACTGCAGAAGGGCTACATGCTGAACGATCGCCTGCTTCGGCCGGCGATGGTGAAGGTGGCCAAGGCGTGAGCAAGCGCGATTACTACGAGGTGCTCGAGGTCACCAAGACCTCGACCGATACCGATATCAAGAGTTCGTATCGCCGGCTCGCGATGAAATTTCACCCGGATCGCAACCCGGGCGACGACCTCGCGGAAGAAAAGTTCAAGGAGTGCGCGGAAGCGTACTCCGTCCTCGCCGACGCGCAGAAGCGCGGCGCCTACGATCGCTTCGGGCATGCCGGCGTCGCTGGCGCCGGAGGCGGCAATCCCGGATTCGATCCGTCCGTCTTCGCGGAGTTCGGCGACTTCGCCGACGTCCTCGGCAACATGTTCGGCTTCGGCGATCTGTTCGGCGCCGGCGGCCGGCGGCGCGGCGGTCCCCAGCGCGGCGCGGATCTCCGCTACGACCTCGAGATCTCGTTCGAAGAATCTGCGAAGGGCGCGGAAACCTCGATCCAGATTCCGCGGCACGAGACGTGCGAATCGTGCAACGGATCAGGCTCGGCGAAAGGCTCGAGCGCCAGCGCCTGCCCGGGGTGCAAGGGCCAGGGACAGGTTCGCTTTCAGCAGGGCTTCTTCACCGTGGCGCGCACGTGCTCCCAGTGCCGCGGCGCGGGCAAGATCATCACGAAACCGTGCCCCGACTGCCGCGGCGCTGGCAACATCGCGCGCGAGCGCAAGATCACCGTCAAGATTCCCGCCGGCATCGCCACCGGCCAGCAATTGCGGCTGATGGGCGAAGGCGAAGCGGGCTCCGCCGGCGGTCCTCCCGGTCATCTGTACGTCGTCGTCCACGTACACGACCACGAGTTCTTCCGCCGCGACGGCGTGAACCTGTTCTGTGAGATCCCGGTGCACTTCACGACGGTGACCCTCGGCGGCGAAATCCAGATCCCCACGCTCGACGGCTTCGAGAAGGTGAAGATCGCCGAGGGCACGCAGACCGGCACCACGATGCGGTTGAAGGGCAAAGGCATGCCCGACGTCAACGGCCGCGGTCGTGGCGATCTGTTCGCCACCGTGCAGGTGCAGACGCCGCGCAAGCTGACGAAGGATCAGCGCAAGCTGATCGAAGAACTCGGCAAGGCGCTGCCGCAGGACAAGTTCGAGCCGCGCCCACGCGGCGAAGACGATGCGCAGAACGAGCGGAACCTCTTCGATCGCGTGAAGGACATGTTCGGCTAACGTGAAGAGTTACGCCGCGCTCGACGTTCGCACGAATGCCCCGGACCTGCTGCTCGCGATCGTCGACGACTTCGGCCCGACGGCGGTCGAAGAACGCGACGAGACGGTTCGCATCTTCTTTCTGACCCCTGACGATCGCGACGCCGCCCAGCGTGCACTCGCAGCCCGCTTCCCCGTCTCCGCCGTCGACGTGCCCGACGAAGACTGGGCGCGCCGTTCGCAGGAAAACCTGAAAGCGATCACCGTCGGCCGCATCACCGTCGCGCCGCCGTGGGCGCCGATCAGCCCTGCGCCCTCAGCCCTAAGCCCTGACTCTGCCGTGAGCCCCGAGTCCCCAGCCCCTGGTTCGAAAACCCTGAGCCCCGAGCCCGCAGCCCTTCGTGTCGTGATCCTCCCCTCCATGGGTTTCGGCACCGGGCACCACGCCACGACGCGCCTGTGTCTCGCTGCGCTGCAAACCGTCGACCTCACGAACGCGACACTGCTGGACGTCGGCACCGGATCCGGCGTGCTCGCCATCGCCGCACAACGCCTCGGCGCCGCGCGCGCGATCGGCATCGACTTCGATCCGGACGCGATCCAGTCTGCGCGCGAGAGCCTCGAGTTGAACCCGGAGGCGCGTCACGTGACCTTCGAGGTGATCGATCTGGCGGCCCGCGCGCTGCCGGTCGTGGACGTGGTGACCGCGAACCTGACGGGCGCGCTGCTCGTCCGGTCGGCGGAGACGCTGCTCGCCGCGGTGCGGCCGGGCGGCACGCTGATCCTCAGCGGCCTGCAGTCGCACGAGCGCGACGAAGTGCGCCGCGCGTTCGCGCCGGCCGTGGTGGTCTGGGAACGCGACGAGGACGGCTGGGTCGGCCTCGCGATCAAGAAACCGTCGTGAGAACACCAGTGTGAAAAAATCATGACAGTCAACCGCAGCCGGCGAGTTCCTGTCTAATAAGGTAGTCATGGTTCGCGCCCTTTCAATCTCCGCTCTGCTCGCGACGCTTGCCGTCGCGGTGGGCGCACAGCAGACAGCGTCGCAGCCAGGTCAGAAGCCCGGCCAGACCAGCCAACAACCCGCGCGCGATACACCTGCACAACCGAAAGACACGACGCCGCCTGTTCCCGCGGGCCGCATCAGCGGACGCGTCATGGCCTCCGACAACGGCCGGCCGGTCAAGCGCGCGCGTGTGTTCGCATCGGCGGCCGAATTGCCTGGCGGACGCGGCATGCTGACCGACGATACCGGCGCGTTCGATCTGACAGAACTGCCAGCCGGACGCTACACGCTGACGGTGTCGAAAACCGGCTTCATCTCGTTGTCGTACGGCCAACGCCGGCCGCTGCAGGCGGGCACGCCGCTCCAGTTGATCGACGGTCAGCAGCTGAAGGGGATCCAGTTTCAGCTGCCGCGCGGCAGCGTGATCAGCGGACACGTGCTCGACGAAGACGGCGACGCGATGCCAGGCGTCATCGTGCGCGTGATGCGCTATCAGTATCTGCAGGGTGAGCGTCGACTGACGCCGGTCGGCACCGGACAGACTGACGATAAGGGCCAGTACCGCGTGTGGGGCCTGATGCCAGGCGACTACTACGTCAACGCGACCACGCGCGGCGGCGGTGGCGGAGGTGGACCGTTTGGCGGCCCCGGAGGCGGACCCGGTGGCGGCGGTCCTGGCGGATTCGGCGGCGGTGCGGGCGGACGCGGCGGCGCTCGCGGTGGAACGGGAACGCCTACCGAGGATCAGACCAACTACGCACCAACGTATTTTCCCGGCGTGCCCTCGGTGAACGAAGCCAAGCCGGTGGCCGTCGGGCTGGGTCAGGAAGTCAGCGAGATCAGCTTCAACATGCAGCTCGTGCGCGTCGCGCGCCTCACCGGCATCGTCTCGAATCCGGATGGGTCGCCGGTCACGAGCGGCAACATCAACCTGATGTCTGACGCCGGCGGCGGGCGCAATCAGATCGGGATCAACGTCGGTGGGCGGATTCAGTGGGACGGCGCATTCACGATCGGCAACGTCGCGCCGGGCCGGTACATCCTGCGGGCGCGCGGCGACGACTCCGAGACGCCGCAGTTCGCCTCCCTGCCGGTGACGGTGGACAGTGCCGACATCGACGATCTCGTCGTGGTCCTCTCCGCCGGCGCAACAATCAGCGGCACGGTCACGTTCCTGCCAGGCTCATCACCGGCGCCCGACTACACGCAGTTTCGCATCACGGCGCCGACGACGGATCAGTCCGACGTCGGCCCGCAATCGAACGCGCGGGTGGACAAGGACGGGAACTTCACGATCAGCGGCGTGTCGGCAGGCGCGCACCTGGTTCGCCCGAGCAACGGATCGCGCACGTGGATTCTGAAATCGGTGACCGTCGGCGGACGCGACATGACCGACACGCCGTTCTCGGTGCGGAGTGGCGAGACTCTTTCCAACGTCGCCATGGTCTTCACGGACAAGCAGAGTGAAATCAACGGTACGCTGGCCACCGAGAACGGCACGCCGGTGTCGGAGTACACCGTGCTCGCGTTCCCGACCGACGCGTCGCTGTGGCGGGCGCAGGCGCGTCAGATCATGACCGCGCGTCCCGATCAGACCGGCAAGTACAAGATCCGCGGCTTGCCGCCAGGCGACTATTATCTGGTGACCGTGGACCCGTCAGAACAAGGCGAGTGGTTCGAGCCGGCCTACCTCGACGAACATCGCACCGGCGCCGCGCGCCTGTCCCTCAGCGAGGGCGACGTCAAGACCAAGAACTTCACGATCAGCTTGAAGTGAGACAGACAGGTAGAGGACGGCCTTGAAGGCCGTCCTTCTACTCCTCGCGCCAGATGTAGTGAAGGACGCTGATCGCGGCAATCGGGACGGCGTCGGCCCGGAGCGTCCGCGGGCCGAGCGTCACCAGACGGACACCCTTCGCCGCCGCCGACGACCACTCCTCCGCCGCCCACCCGCCTTCAGGTCCGACGTAGAGCGTTGCATCGGAGGGCACGGGCGCATACTGCAGGACAGAGATCGGTTCCACGTTCGCCGACGCCGCCGGTTCCACCATCATCAGACGCACGACGGCCGGCTCGTCGAGCGCAGTCTCGAGCATCAGCGGCATTCGGATCTCGGGCAGGACGGCGCGGCGCGACTGCTTTGCTGACGCCAGCGCCACGCGCCGCCACCGCTCGACGCGCGCACCTTTCATCAACGCCGCCACCGTCGTCTCGCTTCGTTTCGTGACGATCGGTTGCACCGCGGCGACGCCCAGCATCACGGCGTCGCGAATCACATCGTCCATCTTGTCGCCCTTGAGCACGGCCTGAGCGAGCGTCAGCGACACCGCCGATTCAGCCACCGGATCGATGCGCGAGACGATCTGCACCTGGACATCGCGCCGCACGGCGCCCGTCACGCGCGCGAGGAACTCGTGTCCGCGTCCATCAAACACCGCCACCATGTCGCCGACGCCGAGCCGCAGGACGCGCGTCAGGTGCTCCGCTTCCTCGCGCGGCAGCGTGACGGTCGCGTCACCGGGATCGAGCGCCGGCGCGAAAAAGCGATGCACGGCGCCGATTATAGCTACAAGTCAGCGTTCTTGACGCTATAACGTCATGACGCTATAGTCTGCCGGATGGCACTGGCAAAGAGAGCGACAGTTTATCTGGAGCCGATGCTCCATCGAGCGCTACGTGTGAAAGCAGCCGAGACAGATAGCTCAGTGTCCGAGCTGGTGAATGACGCGGTGCGACTGCGGTTCGCTGAGGACGCCGAGGATCTTCAGACGTTCCGAACGCGGGCAAAGGAACCGAGTCTGTCGTTCGAGACTCTGGTGCGCGACCTCAAGCGTCGTGGAAAACTATAAGCGTGAGGTCAAGCGCTCGGCCTCCAAGGAGATCACCGATCTCCCGAAGGTCGACTGCCAGCGCATCGTTGCGAAGATTCAAGCGCTGGCAAAGGATCCGCGACCGCATGGCTGCGAGAAACTGAGCGGCGCTGAGAAGTACCGGGTTCGACAGGGCGACTCCCGCATCCTGTACGAGATCAACGACTCGTCGAGTACGGTGACCGTCGTCAAGATCGGAAATCGAAAAGAGGTCTACCGCTGACCTCTCAGCGGAGTGCCCAACGCCGCGTTCTGCTGCAAAGGCTCAAATAAAATAGCTGTGAACGGAGCAGCACGGAGTGCTGCGCAGTTACACAGCGCACCGCACCGCCTTTGACTGCAGCAACGCTCGTTAGAAAGCCGCGCGCGGAATCTGTGCCGTCTCAAATGCGCGGATGGTCTGATCAACGTTGAGGTAGTCGGTGAGGATGTGCGACGCCCCGACACGCCGCAATCGGTCGGCACGTTCTCCAGCGCCCAAGCCCACGAACGGCAATGCAAGCTCGGCTGCGGAACACACGTCCCATACGCCATCGCCGATAACCACCACGCGCGCGAACTTTTCTACCCCGAATGTCGCCGTTGCGCGGGCGATCGCCCGCATGACGATCATCACCCGCGCTGGCCCGTCCTCGGATGTAGCGAGCGGCATACCGGCGAACGAAAGCCCCGCTGCGTTGAGCTTGTACTCGGCCGCAAGTCGCCACGCTCCAGTTGCGAGCGCCACCGCCCAGCCGCGCGAAGTCAGCGCAGCAAGCATCGTTGCCACGCCGGGCATCATGGTGATCGGTGTCGGCGCTTGGTGTGCCATTCGCAGGAGTTCGAGAAATCGCTCGATGGTGGCCGCACGTTGCGGCACAGGTAACGATTGTCCGAATTCGCGTGCGTACGCCTCCGTCGCGATGCCATCGTCGGAAACGTGCGTATACCGTGCCCAATCGGTATCGAGCTTTTTCAATCTCAGCTGCTCGCGCAGGGCGTGCGCATAGCACGCCTCTTCGTCGGCGAGATTGTCGAGTAACGTGCCGTCCACGTCAAACACTGCGAGATTCACTGTCCCTGATCCGGTTCGGTGGTCGGATGGCTTTCTAGACAGGCATCAGCCGCAGCGCGGCATGATCATGCGCGCTGTCGGCTGCATGCCATGTTGGGCCGCCTATTGCAGTGCCTGATCCGGGAACTCTCGAGACCCACGGAACACGGTCACGATTTCCACGACGTGTTCTTTGCGGCGGTACACGATCCGAAAACTGCCGGCGACAACCTCGCGTACCTCCGGCGATTGACGCTCTGGAACCATTCGCCCGGAGTCCGGAAACGTCTTCAAACGCTCGACCGCGGCCATGATCCGTTGCGCGGTCAGGTCTGCGTAGGAGCGTGAGTCAAGCGCGATGTACGTCCGAATCTCTTCGACGTCGGTAAGCGCCTGCGGCGACCAGACAAGATCGGTCACAGCCTAAGTCGCCGCTTCGCCTCATCGTGGGAGACGCCTTCACCACGGTCAAGCTGCGCGAGGCCGATTTCGATCTTTGCGAGGAATACAAGACGTTCGATCGCGTCATCGACAGTCGCATCGGCAGGCAGTTCCCGAATGGCTTCGACCATCCGATCCCGTGTGATTGGTGCTGTCATGATGCCTCGATTCTAGCCCTGATCCTTTGCGTCAACAACGGCCCCGGCGCTGCGAGTTGACCCGGGCGCCGAGACATGGGACAACAGCGCGCCGCCGCCCGACGGGAGTACATTCGCCGAGTCGCACGCCTCTGTGTTGCGCATGAGCCGAATCGCGGAGCTGCCAGATGCGATTCGTTCTTCGTCGCGGATTGACTCCCTTGTCTGGTTGTGTTCGTCGGCCCAACGTCACAACTGAGCCGCGGCGCACATTCGCCACTGCGCCGTCGGCTCCAGTTGATGTTAGGCTGCGCCGTTCACGGCTTCGACCGGACGGGCCCCCGAGTACGGGATAGTCTTTCCCCCCACGTCAAAAAGCCAGATGCGCCTAAAAGGTGCGGTGGTCCAGTTCGCCTCAAGGAAGGCCGTCAAATGCGGCAACCACATTTCATCCGGCAATGTTGGCTGCAGTTCGTAGTACGCGAGAAGTTCGATCGGGCAGGCTGTTCGGTACGACTTCTGCCACTTCGTCTGAACTCGTTCAACGGTAGGGTCGCCTATCGGCCCCACCGCTTCAACGTCGAACTCCGGACCTTCAAAGCCCCCACGACTGATCCCGACAATTCTGACCTTGTCGAACAACGCAGTACCGCGTCGAGGCCGCCATTCGCCTGTGAAGTCGTCCTCGATCCTTGACAACTCTTCCAGGATCGCCGGAAGCGATGCCCGACGGTCTCGAGACGAAACCGCCCGTTCGAATGCCACATACACGAGGGCATTGTTCAGGCGGCGATCGAGCGCCTTACGAAACTCTCCGGTTGACGCGCCGTACGCTTCACGTAACCGGTCCGCGTCCCCGAATTGAGAAGACGTCAAGCGAGCCCAGCCTTCGTCGATGATCTCGACCAATTCAAACGCGACCAGTTCTTCGGACCCGCCAAGCCGACAGACGATGTCAGGTTCCGGTGGCTCGCGTTTATCGATCGACTCTCGAACGATGTTAAGGGGGCAGATCTCGGCGAAACGCTTGAACGTGATGATCTCTGAGCGCGATTGCGCGTCCGTCATATCAGACAGCCTAGAAACTGGTCTCATTCAGTTCGGACGTCATTGTGATTTGCATGCCGGTGTCGCTTTGGGGAGCTCGCTCACATGCAGTTTCTTGATGCCCTTGATTACATGGGAAAGCCCAGCCACGTCGGTAAACTTCACTCTGAAAGTCGTTTCACCGCCACCGCCAAACAATCCGCCACCGCCCTCGTTGCTCAGATACACCGAGTCGCGACACGCAACGGAGGTCTGCCCGTCAGCTTCAATCAACTGCGGGCTCTCCTTCACGCTGTCGCCGCAAGACACCGTCGCGCCTGAAACGGCCAACAGCAAGGCGCATGCGCACATCCTCGTGTTGCGTCTCATCATCATTCGCACGGAACCCAGCATTTCTTCTCAGCAGCAGCCTAACTTGTAGTAGCTCCCGGGCAGACGCCTTCGCGGGCTACTTCGCCAAAGCGATCACGAGTTCTATCGCACCAAGGCGTAGAGAATGCAGGGATTT
>JAYVMG010000364.1:0-3256 GCA_043759095.1 Acidobacteriota bacterium
TCGAACATGGGATCTACGGCGCCCTTTCGCTCGACGGCCTCGGCTTCATCGTCCTCGGCTTGACGCCGGAAGCGATGGGCAAGGGGAACTGGTCGGTCGGCCTCGTCACGGACGCGCGCGCCACTGCCGAGCAGCGCGACGCGATCACGGCGATCGCCAGCGGCGCGGCAGGCGGCCCGATGGCCGCCCTGTCGGGCCTGATCGGAAAGTTCCTCGGCGTCGAATCGGCGCCGATCGCGTTCGATCGCCAGGGCGCGACATGGTCGGTCAAGGCTTCGGACTTCGTCGACATGGCGGCCGTGGGCGCCAAGGGCCTGAACCCCGATGCCGAGATGCGGCTCGAGAACACCGGCCATCCGGCCGCGAATACCTTCACGCTCGCGCACGCATCCAAGAGTCACGTGCACGCGCTCGGTCTCGCCTGGGACGATGTGAGCGGAAATAACAACGGTCAGTACGCGCCCTTCTCCTGGAAAAGCGCGTAGGCTCTCTTCGCGTTCCATACCAAACCGTGATCCTCTCCCGTCGCGATCGAGTCATCATCTCGAGCTGCCTCGTGTTCCTGACCGCGCTTGCGTGGACCTATCTCGTCCACCTCGATCACCAGATGTCGACCGCGATGGAGTACGACCGGGCGATGGCGGACATGGGCATGACGATGGACAGACCGTGGAGCGCGGCCGACGTCTTTTTTACGTTCGCGATGTGGGTCGTGATGATGGTGGGGATGATGACGGCCTCGGCGGCGCCGGTGATGCTTCTCTTCGCGGGGATGCACGCGGGGCGCGGCGCACAACGCACCCCGCGCGTCGTGTTCGCCTTCGGCGCGGGCTACCTGCTCGTCTGGACTCTTTTCAGCGCGGGCGCCGCTCTGGCGCAATGGGCGCTGCATCAGATGGCGATGCTGTCACCGTCGATGACGACGTCCAGCGCACGACTCGGCGGCACCATTCTGATCGCCGCGGGTGTCTATCAACTTACGCCGTTCAAGGGCGCCTGCCTGACGCACTGCCGAAGCCCGCTCGGATTCCTCATGTCCCACTGGCGCGACGGGAAAGCGGGGGCGCTGCGCATGGGGATCGAGCACGGTACGTACTGCCTCGGCTGCTGCTGGGCGTTGATGTGCGTCCTCTTCGTCGTCGGCGTGATGAATCTCGCCTGGGTGGCGGCGCTGACGATCGTCGTACTCCTGGAAAAGATCGGACCGGCGGGCGTGTTTGTCGCGCGCGTCGCGGGCGTGGCGATGATCGCGTCCGGCGCTCTCGCCTGGAGCGCAAATCTCTGAGAGAGGCTCCCGCGACGCAGCGTGGCGGGGCGGCCCCAGAGTTCGGAAGAGGCATGTCACGCGAAATTGAAGCGAAGGAACTAGGCCCCGACCGGATTCCTAAACACTACGCGAGTGTTTACCAATAAGCCGGCCGTCTGACGCGCTTGAGATTTGGCCGACCGTGAACGCAACGTCCAATTCACTGCCTACCCGGAGCCGAGCAACCCCCGGTCGCGCAAGAGTCCTGTAGACGGTCAGGTGAGAGGGGAGAAAAGACCCAGGAAACCGAGCCTTCTTGGCTGTTGGTGCGGAGAAGAGACGATTCGAACCTCCACGGGGTTGCCCCCGCCAGCCCCTCAAGACGATACGTCTAGGGTGATTGACCCGATATGACCACGATCTTTGCATTGACACTGTCAGCCATAAGTCCAGCCATATCCAGCCGTATATAGGGTTGAGCTGCCACGGCCAATCAACAGAGCCCATCGAGTGCCGTTGCGCTCAGCCTCCGCCGGCTCATCCGTTTCGGTGCAAGATCAACTCGGCTGCCGACCGCAACAAACGACGGGCCGCGAGGTCGCGGTTTCAGGTGTGCGCAGAAACGGGCTGATACCGACGGACGCGGATCTTGCCGGCATCCTTGCGCGCCTGGGCGATGTCGTAGGCCGCCTGCATGCGCATCAGCGTGTCCATGTTTACGCCGAACGCCTTCTCGATCCGCAGAGCCATCTCACCGGACAGGTCGGCATTCCGGTTCAGGAGATTGGACAGCGCCGGGCGGGACACGCCGAGCACCTTGGCCGCGGCCGTGACGGAGAGCCCGTGAGCCTCGATGATTTCGGTCTTGATGAAGGCGCCGGGGTGAGCGGGGTTGTGCATCGCCATAGCCGTTGTCCCTTTCAGTGATAGTCCTCAACATTCAAATCGATGATCTCGTCGTCCTCGATCCGGAAGGTCAGTCGCCGGTTACGAGTGACGTGCAGGCTCCATGTGCCCTTGCGATCGCCGGTCAGCACGTGCGCTTTCCACAGAGGAAGCGCGCACAGCTCTTCCGGGTTTTCCATCGCATCGAGGAAGGTGAGCATCTTGCGGAGCTTGTCCACGGTGTCCGCGCTCACGCCCTTCGAGGAGTTGTCCTCGTACAGGCGGCGCAGGCCTCTGTGCGCGATGTTCCGCACCCTCATACGTTAACTGTAACGTTACACGATACAGCCGTCAAGGGGGTCCACCTCGCAAGACGACATCTCGGCTTGCCACAAAGATCTTGAGGACGTCTGGAAGGATCGGCCGCACGGACCATCGGCTGGCCCAGCGCAGCTGTCATGAAGGTCGCGACGCGGGCGCGACGGAGTAACGTTGTAGCTACGCAATGCTGAAAGTCACCCGCTCCGAAAAACAAATCGATGTTCACGTCGGCACCGAGCGTCGGCCACTAATTTATCTTGACCAGTGCGCCCTCTACGAGCTGTGCAAGCACAACGCGGTCGGCGACCGCTTCAAGGAATTCTTCAAGACGCGCGGCGAGCTCCTGCTGTCGTCCATCAACCTGTTCGAGCTCGGCCAGCTGCAGGGCGACTCCCTTGTGCGGGCGAAGGAGTTCCTCGACGAGACGATCGGCTTAGCTTGGATTCCGATCGAGTTCGACTGCTCGCTCGTTATCGCGCGGGAGCTGGAAAGCAAGTTCTCGCCGTCGCCTGCAATCTGCACGAGCCTGCTTGAAGACGTTTGCGCATCAACCGGCGAGCCGACGATGTCGAAGCTGCTCGACGCCGCGCGGCACTCCGGCGACGACAAGGCGGTGTTTGCCTTCGCCAAGGGAGAGATGAAACGGCAGATCGACGAGCTTCGAGCGGCGTACACAAAAGACCCGTCGATTTTGGAGCGTAAGTACCCAAAGATTCCGGTGACACCACAGACGCAGACTCTCTCGGTTGCGGCATTAGTCTTCAGGCTGGTCGTTGAGCGTGCCAAGGGCGGAGCTCATTTCCA
>JAYVMG010000365.1:0-8680 GCA_043759095.1 Acidobacteriota bacterium
GCGCCCTGAAAGTCGAGACTGATCGGATGCCCGGTGAACTGACGCCGCGTGCCGGCAGGCTGATCGATCGTCATCGTTGATGGCGCGAGCGACTGCGACTGGGCGGCGGCGAGGCGAACCAGAGCAGACTTCGGGTCCAGGACGATCGCCGGACGAACGGGCGCCGGCAGGACAACGGACGCCGCAGACACAGCTGACGCGGACGGTCCGCCGACGGCATCGAGGCCCAGCGCCGCGATCGGGTCCTGCACAGGCACGTCCTGCAGCGCCATCATCGCGTCGGGCGTGGCGCGGCTCTTCGTACCTGCGCTCGGCGGCAGCACGTACGGCGCAGATTTCGCCGATGGACGGTCGAAGTCGATGACGATGGTGTTGCGCTCACTGCGCACGTGGTGCGCGACCGGCTGCGTCAGCGCGATGCGCACGCGCGACGCCGGCGAGCCCAGCGATTCGACGGCCTCCACCGACACGCGCTCGATCGGACTTTTCACGTCTGCGGCCACGGAATTCGCGACGTCCCCGGCGCCGACGTTTCGAAAATCAAGCAGCAGCGTCAGCGGATCGGGTCGCGTCGCCGTGTAGGCAATCGGCTCGCTCGCCTCGATGAGCAGCGACGCGCCCTTGCCGTTGACGCGCGCCGAGATCGTCTTCAGTCGAACGGCGCCAGGCACAACGGGCGGCGCCGACGCGTTCACGAGCGCGCCCGCGGCCGCAACGGTCAGAAGCAGGGCAAAGCCCCGGGTAACAGTCATTCCTTGGCGTCCTCGAGCGATCGCAATAATTTGCGGACCTCCCGCTGCTTGATCAGCGACAGCGGGTCGTTAACTTCCTGAACGATGACGAGTCCCTGCGGCGTGATCGTCTTGATCGTGCCGTCGAGCAGCTTGTCGCCCTGGTGCACGATGTAGGTCTTGTTATCGGGTCCCTGAATCATGGCGACAAGCGCGCCGCGGCTCTGCATGATCCCGCGCACCGAAATCTCGCCGACCGTCAGGCCGCCAGGCCCCTCGCCTTTGCGCGACGTCGAGCGCCCATCGGCGCCGGACCCGAGCAGGTTGAGAAACGGATCGCGTCGCCCTTCCGCACGGTAGGTGTAGGCCTCCTGTTGTGGAGGCGTGGCAGCCGGCGACGGCGCGGCAGGAGCCGGCGCAGGCTTCGCTGGCGCCGGCGCCTGCGCATTCGCAACCGATGTGTGCAGGCACGCGATCAACACGATGACGCCGCTGAACAGGCGCGCCATTAATTTGTCTTCGCCGGCACGGCGCCTCGGGCGCCAGGCTTTGCCGGCGCCGGTTTATCGAGCAGCACGAACGTCGTGGCCGTGCACGTCGCGGTGATCGTGTTGTTGGAATCGGGCTTGTCCTTGCTCTTCACGTCGAGACCGCTGATGTTCACGATGCGCGTGAATTTTCCGACACGGTCGAAGAAGAGGGCGAGGTTGTGATACGTGCCCTCGAGATCGAGCGTGATCGGCCACTCGGCGTGCAGCTGCTTGGTCACGGTCGGCGAGGGCTTGAAGCCCTTGATGGTCATATTGGACTGCGCGGCCACTGTCTGCATGCGGTTCAGCAGGTCCGCGGCGTCCTTCTCTTCCGGCAGAATCGCCTTGAGGTTGGCCAGTTTGCTCTCGAGATCGGTCACCTGCGATCGGAACTCGGGAAGCTTCTTTGCCGTCGTCAGACCTTTCGTGATGTCTGCGCGCAGCGCGGTGAGCTGCGTTGCGCGCGACGTCATTTCAGCGCGCACCGGCATCTCGTAGTAGTAATAAAACATGCCGCAGCCCGCCACGGCCAGCGCCACGAACGCGCCAACCTGGGCATACCACGGAAGTTTTGTAAGCGTCAGTTCCATCTGGTTACGCTATTGAGCCGTATCGGGGCGACCCCATACGACCTTTAAGTTCGGCTGTCCCACGTGGCCTCCCACGGCTACCCGCCCGACTTTGCGGTCACGACCGGCGCGACCGCATCACCCGGCTGCTGAAACGTGGCCTTGAGCGTGAACTTCACGAGTTCACCCGGTGGCGCCGGCATCGATTCGGCCTGCGTGCTGACGATCTCCACCGACCGCTTGAAATAACCAGACGCCTCGAGGTTCGACACGAACTCGGAGACACCTGTCTGCGTGGTGGACTTACCGTCGATCGTCACTTCCGCGGCGTTCTGCTTGAGTTCGCTGAGCCAGACCATCGGCGGCAGCGCCTTGCTGATCTGGTCGAGCATGTGGACCGGGCCCGTCTGCCCTTTGCGCAACTGCTCGATCAGCACGACGCGCTGTTGGAGTTGCGCTTTGCGCTGTTCGAACTGCTGGACCTGCTGAATCACCGAGTGCAGCCGCGTCGTCTCCTGCTGGGCGGCGGCGATCTCTGCGTCGATCTGGTTCGAGTCGCGCGACAACGCCCAGTAGCGCCAGCCGATGAACAGTACGGCCAGGATCAGGATCAGGCTGCAGCCGACCGTCAGTTTCTGGCCGGCGGTGCCGAGGGTGACGGCTGTCTTCTTCGACTTCTCGCGCTCGGCCGCGAGCAGGTTGATGCGAATCATCGGTCGCCCGTCTTTCTGAGGGCGAGGCCCACAGCCACCGCGGCCGTGGCGCTCAGGCCGTCAGCATCCGAGATCCCGAGCTTGGCCGGATCGAACGAGATCGTCTTGAACGGATCGAACACGTCCACGGCCGTGTTGAAGCGCTCCTGCAGCGACGCCGTGAACCCGTCCACGCGCGACGCGCCGCCGCTGACGACGATGCGGTCGATGCGGTCGGAGGCAGCCGTCGCCTTGAAGAAGTCGAACGTTTTCTGAATTTCGAGCAGCACCTGTTCGGTCATCTGATGCAGCACCGGCTGCACCTCTTCGAATGTGACGCCCTCGACCGGTTGCCCGCGCTTCAACTGCTCGGCGCTCTCGAACGGCAGGTTCAGCTCTTTCTGCACCGCTTCGGTGTAGGAATTGCCGCCCATCGAAATGTCGCGCGTGAACACCGACTGATCGCCGGTGATGATGTTGATGTTGATCGCGCTCGCGCCGGCGTTGAGCAGGACGACGACGGCGCCGGGCTCGGTGCCGTAGTTCACCTCGTAGGCGTTCTGCAGGGCGAAGGCGTCGACATCGACGATCACCGGAATCCGCCCCGCCTGGGAGATGACGCCGGTGTAGTCGGCGATCTTTTCCTTCTTCGCGGCCACCAGCAGCACGTCCATCGTGCCCGTGGATTCGGCGCCGGCGCCCGCGTTGAGAATCTGGTAATCCAGGTTGACATCCTGAATGTCGAACGGGATGTACTGCTCGGCCTCCCAGTAAATCGACTCGGCGAGTTCGGCCTCGGTCATCACGGGCAGGTTGATCTTCTTGACGATCACCGCGTTGCCAGACAGTGACGCCGCGACCTCCTTGGTCTTGAAGGCTTTGTTCTCGAAGACACGGCGAATCGCGTCGGCGACGGCCGCGCCATCGATGATGGCGCCGTCCACGATGCTGTCGGGCGGAATCGGCTCGATGGCAAACGCCACCACCCTAAAGCCCTTCCCCACCGCTTTCAGTTCGACGGCTTTGACGGCGCTCGAACCGATGTCGAGGCCGACGACCGCCTTTGATTTGCCGAAACCAAACACGTGTTATGCCCTACCTGAGAGTGAATGTCTGACGTTGCGCAAAGCTGATACCACCCCGTCCGCAGACCAGATTTGTTGAATTCCGGTATCCTTACGCGAAAGCTGCGCTCAGCGCCCCGCGAGAGCCACTCCTGAAATTACAATATCGTCAGCGTGTTACGGATCCAGTGAAACCGGATCCAACCTCGCCGGTCAGCCTTATCGGCCCGAGAGCTCCCGCCCATCAGAGGGGTTGTACGACTCTTGACACTCCCCAGAAAGGCCGGTATGATTTGGGTTTACGGTTGCTCGGACCTGCCTGACTGTTTGTTCGTCCGGGCAGGAAATCCCCCAACATTGGTTCGTGGGTTTTTCGAAAGGGCTGTTTTAGGGATGTCTACGTTCATGGCCAGCGCTGATACGGCGGCCGCCGGAAGCTGCTGGCACGTTATTGATGCGGACGGGCGGGTGCTCGGTCGCATCGCCACCGTCGCGGCACGGTTGCTCCAGGGTAAGAACAAGCCGACCTACACGCCCTTCATCGACACGGGCGATCACGTGGTGATCGTGAATGCGAAGAAGGTGAAGCTCACCGGCCGCAAGGAAGATCAGAAGATCTACCGGCAGCACAGCGGCTACGAAGGCGGATTGCGCGAAGAGCGAGCCCGTCTCGTGCGCGCGCGCAAACCGGAAAAGCTGGTGGAAGACGCCGTGCATGGCATGCTGCCCAAGACGAAAATGGGCGAAGCGATGTATCGCAAATTGAAAGTGTACGCCGGTCCGGATCACCCGCACACGGCGCAGAATCCTTCCAAGCTCGAGGTCGCGTAACGTGGCAGCAGCAGTGCAGTATTACGGAACCGGCCGGCGCAAGACGTCGACCGCCCGCGTGTTCATGCGTCCCGGCAACGGCACGTTGACGATCAACCGTCGCGTGTTCGAAGAGTTCTTCCCCGCCGAAGCGCTCCGCACACAAATCAAGACGCCGCTGGTCCTCACCGAAACCGCCGACAAGTTCGACATCCTGGCGACCGTCGCCGGTGGCGGCGTGTCGGGCCAGGCCGGCGCGGTCCGGCTGGGTATCGCGCGCGCGCTGGTCGAGTACAACCTCGAACTGCGCAAGGCGCTGAAGGCTGGAGGACTCCTGACGCGCGATGCGCGCGCCAAGGAACGCAAGAAATACGGCATGGCTGGCGCGCGCAAACGCTTCCAGTTCAGCAAACGTTAACGTAGTGCGGGCCTTCAGGCCTGCTGTCAGGAGACACGATTGGCCGCGATCGCGATGAAGGAACTGCTGGAGGCTGGAGTCCACTTCGGCCACCAGACGAAGCGCTGGAATCCGAAGATGAAGGAATACATCTTCGGCGAACGCAACGGCATCTACATCCTCGACCTGGGGAAAACGGTGAAGTTGTTCAATATCGCCGAGCAATTCGTCAGCCGCCTCGCTTCCGAGGGACGGACGATTCTGTTTGTCGGCACCAAGCGTCAGGCCAAGGACGTGGTGGCGGAAGAAGCGGCGCGCTGCGGCATGTTCCACGTGAACGAACGCTGGCTCGGCGGTCTCCTCACGAACTTCGCGACGATTCAGCGCAGCCTCGGGCGGTTGCGCGACCTCGAAGCCATGGCGACCGACGGCCGGTTCGACACGCTGTCCAAGAAGGAAATCGCCCGCAACGAGAAAGAACGCAAGAAGCTGGCGAAGAACCTCGATGGCATCCGCGGCATGACGCGCCTGCCCGACGCGGTGTTCATCGTCGATACTCGGAAGGAACAGATTGCCGTCGACGAGGCGCGCAAACTGAAGATTCCGGTCATCGGCATCGTCGACACGAACTGCGATCCGGATCAGGTCGACTTCGTCATCCCCGGTAACGACGACGCGCTGCGGGCGATTCGCCTGTTCGCGTCACGCATTGCCGACGGCGTGATCTCGGGCCGCGACATGAAGCAGTCGGTCGAAGCCGACAGCTCGCCCGACGCCGGTGGCGATGAAGGCGACGACAACGGTCGCCGCGCGACCGCTCGTCCGCAGCGCCGCCGCGAACCGGCGCCGGCCACGGCGTAACACAACAGGGCCAAGGGCTAAGGGCTTACAAAAGGCGCCGGCTCACAGAGTCCGGCGCCTTTTTCACGTACGGAGATATGGAGCGAATGGCTACGATGATTTCGGCAGCGCAAGTGAAACAGCTCCGCGACCAGACCGGCGCGGGGATGATGGAGTGCAAGAACGCCCTGACCGAGGCGAACGGCGACGTCGAAGAGGCGAACACGATTCTTCGCAAGCGCGGCCTCGCCAGCGCGGCGAAGAAGGCCGGCCGCACGGCCAATGAAGGGCTGATTGCGAGCAAGATGGCCGCGGATCACTCGTTCGGCATCCTGGCCGAAGTGAACTGCGAGTCCGACTTCGTCGCGCGGACGCCGGACTTCGTCGCGCTGATGGAACACATTCTGGCCGAGGTCGAAACGGCCGGCGACGCCGCCAACGACGCCTGGCTGAAAGACCCGCAGGGCCCGATCATCACGCACCTGACGCCGGTCATCGCCAAGCTGGGCGAGAACATGGGCGTGTCGCGGTTCGTGCGTTACGCCGGTGCGGGCTACGTTGGCCAGTACATCCATCCGGGCGCGAAGGTGGCCGTGATGGTGGAGTTTGCAGGCGTCACGCCCGCGGTCAGCGGACGCGACGAGTTCGCGGCGCTGGTGAAAGAGATCGCGATGCAGATCGCGGCCGCGAGCCCGCTGTACGCCACGCGCGAGGAGGTCCCGGCCGACCTGCTCGAGAAAGAGAAGGCCATCTACCGCGCGCAGATGGAGAACTCCGGCAAACCGGCCAACGTGCTCGAGAAGATTATCGAAGGCAAGCTCGGGAGCTACTACAAGCTGACCGTGCTGCCGGACCAGGAATCAATCCGCGACCCGAAGATGGCCGTCAAGGACGTGATCGCGGCGGCCAGCAAGACACTCGGCGCGTCGGTGTCGGTCACGCGCTTCGCGCGGCTGAAGGTTGGCGAGACTGCTCAGTAACGCGCAGGGCTAAGGGCAACGCCGAAGGGCTAAGGGCTAAAGGCTGAACCGCCGTTCTTGCCCTGAGCCCTTTGCCCTCAGCTCTACGCGATATAATCGTTTCCGTGACTGCCCCGCCCCGCCCCGCCTACAAACGCATCCTCCTGAAACTCTCCGGCGAAGCCCTGATGGGCGAACAGACCTACGGCATCGACCCGGCCGTGGCGACCCAAATCGCGAAAGACATCGCCGAAATTCAAGGCATGGGTCTCGAGACCGCCATCGTCATCGGCGGCGGCAATATCTTCCGCGGTGTCGCCGCAAGCGCGCGCGGCATGGATCGCGCGACCGCCGACTACATGGGCATGCTCGCCACCGTGATCAACGCGCTCGCGCTGCAGGACGCGCTCGAGCAGCAGAACGTGGTGACCCGGGTCGTGACCGCGATCGAGATGCGCGCCGTCGCCGAGCCGTTTATCCGCCGCCGCGCGATTCGTCACCTCGAAAAAGGACGCGTCGTCGTCTTCGGCGCCGGCACGGGCAATCCCTACTTCAGCACCGACACGGCCGCCGCCCTCCGCGCGATGGAGATCAAGGCCGACGTCATCATGAAGGGCACCAAGGTCGACGGGATATACGACGCCGACCCGATGGTGAAGACCGACGCCGTCCGCTACGACCGCATTTCCTATCAGCAGGTACTGGAGCGGGGGCTGAAGGTGATGGACTCCACCGCCATTTCCCTCTGCATGGACAACCGGCTGCCGATCGTCGTCTTCAACCTGCGGACGCCCGGCAACATCAAGCGTGCGGTCACCGGTGAGCCCATTGGTTCGCTCGTGACGGCGTAACGCGGAGACTGCCTAGATGGATGTTACTGATCTCAGAGGTTTGTACGCGGAAGTCGGTTCGCGGATGAAGGCCGCCCTCGATCATCTGCAGCACGAGTTCGCGGGCGTGCGGAGCGGGCGCGCGTCGGTCACGATTCTCGACAACGTGCACGTCGAGGCCTACGGATCGAAGCTGCCGCTGAATCAGGTGGCCGGCCTCTCGATTCCCGAGCCGACGCTGATCGTCGCGCAGCCGTTCGACCCGTCGCAGCTGGGCGCGATCGAGAAAGCGATCCGCTCCGCCGGCCTCGGGCTGAACCCGGCCAACGACGGCAAAGTGGTCCGCATTCCGCTGCCATCGCTCACCGAGGAGCGGCGCAAGGAGCTGTCGAAGCACCTGCACAAGCTGAGCGAAGACGGACGCAACAGCGTGCGCCAAGTGCGCCGCGACGCCAACGATCGCCTGAAGAAGATGCTGAAGGACCACGGCCTGTCGGAAGACGACGAGAAGAAGGGGCTCGACGAGGTCCAGAAGCTCACGGATCAGCACATCAAGCTGATCGACGATCTGCAGAAGAAAAAAGACACGGAGCTGCTCGGCCGCTGATGTCTTTTTTCACCCACCTCGAGTGCTCGGTTCCGTGCGGCGCGCCAGCGCTCGACCCGCGGGCGATTCATCACCTCTGCACGTGCGGCGCTCCCCTGCTCGCCCGCTACGATCTGGAGAAGGCTCGCTCGTGGACGCGCGAGAGCCTGGTCGGACGCGAGCCGAACATGTGGCGCTATCGCGAGCTGTTGCCGCTGTTCGACGGCGAATCGCCGGTCACGCTCGGCGAAGGCTTCACGCCGCTGTTCCACGCGCGCGCGCTCGGCGCAACGCTCGGCCTCGATCGGCTGTACATCAAAGACGAGTCGCTGAACCCGACCAACTCCTTCAAGGCTCGCGGGCAGTCCGCGGCGATTACGCGCGCGAAGTATCTCGGCGCGAAGACGATCGCACTGCCGACCGCCGGCAACGCCGGCAACGCGGCAGCCGCGTACTCTGCCGCCGCCGGCCTCGCGTGCGAGGTGTTCATCCCCAAAGACGCCAAGCGCCCGTTCGTGGATGAGTGCCGTCTCTACGGCGCGAACGTCACGCTCGTGGACGGCCTGATTACCGACGCCGGCCGCATCTGCGCGGAAACGGGCGCCCCGCTCGGCTGGTACGACGTGTCGACGCTGAAGGAGCCGTACCGCATCGAAGGCAAGAAGACGATGG
>JAYVMG010000366.1:0-8677 GCA_043759095.1 Acidobacteriota bacterium
CTTCGGCTGCAGCTATCCGCTTCCGGTCAACAACCGGTTGGTGACCTACGCAGGCGCGCTGACCCTCAGCGGGACCTGGTCGGCCGACGATGCCAACAACCCGGTGACGATGGCGGGTTCGCTCGGCGTGAACGAAATCGGGCCGGTCGAAGTCAGCTGCACGTCGCTCAGCACGGAGCCCGGCTGCAACGGCGTCGTCGGCGGGATCACAACCGGGAATCCGGACACGCCGCCGTCGCCGAATCCGGACTCGTGTCCGGCGACGGTGTCGCCGGCTGCGTTCAACGTCGGATCGGGTGAAGGCGTATACACCGTCACGGTGACTCTCGCTAGTGTGTGTCCGTGGACGGCGGCGAGCAAGACGGGATTCCTCACCGCGAGCGCGACCCGTAAAGGAAGCGGATCGGTGACGTTCGGAGTGGCCGCAAATAGCGGCGCCTCGAGGACAGGGTTATTGAGCATCGCGGGCCAGACGGTGACCGTCAACCAGCAGGGGCAGAACACCGCGCCAACTCCCACACCGGCGTTGGCTCTCACCGGGACGTGGACAACAGTCAAGACGAATTGGTTTCCTTCCGGAGATACAGTGACGTTGGTGCAAACGGGCTCCAACATCACGGGCACCGCGGTCGGCGCAACGTACGGGGCCACAGTGATCTCCGATTTGATCACGGGCACGATCGCTGAAAACACCGTCAGGCTGACTGAGGTCGCACGGTCGATGTCATCGAGCACGATATCCGGCGTTGTGGTGACCAACACGTGCACTGACACCTTTGTTGAGACCTTGGCGGCGACCAATACCACCATGAGCGGAACTTACACGTGCACCGGCTTCTGCGTGTCTTCCCGCGACGGGAGGACGACTGTGTTGCCGAGCGACGTCGGAAATATCTCGTTCACGAGACGGTGATGGTCGCTTCGGAAAGTGCATCATGCGCGTAAGCCTTCGCCTAACACTGGTCATCGCGGGTGCGTTGTTGACCACGTTCGCCGTGCTGTATCCGGCGGGGTTGGCGTATGCGGATGTCGCGCCGAGATGGACGGACGCCCAGTTGGTGGGATTCGCGGACGTGATCCTGCGCGGGCGCGTGACCGGCGTTGGCGCCGCGCTCGATGACCGGGTCGGAACTCCGTACACCTACGTGGCCGTCGACGTCAGCAAGGTGCTGAAAGGCGCGCTGCCGGACCGGCGCGTCACGATCAAGCAACTGGGCGGCCGCGTGGGATCGACGGCGCTGGACATCGCCGGCCAGCCGACCTTCACGCGTGGCGAAGACGTGCTGCTGTTCCTGGAGATCCGGCCGCGCGATCGGACGCTGACCACAACCGCTTTGTGGCAGGGCAAATTCACGATTGTCGGTGGCGGCTCCAGCGGTGATGTCGCGCTGCGACAGGATCCGGGCCAGCCCAGTCGCGGCATCTTCGGCGACGACGTGCGGCCCTTACCAACCTGGTTGGCCGACTTGCGACGCCAGATTCAAGACGCGCCCGCGCCGGCGCGAGCGATCGACGTCGCTCCGCGGGAAGCACGGGGCCTCGCGGACCCAAGTCGGAGTACCGCCGAACCCGCCACCTGGACACAGGCGCTCGCCCGCCAAGGAATACGTGTCGACCTGACCGCGCCGGGCCAGGCGGGGTTGCCGGATGGAGGAGAACGGCCGCTCCGCCAGGCGGCCGATTTCTGGACGAACACGGGGCTGATTGCCTTGTTGCCCGGCGGCCTGCAGCCCACTGGCTGCTTCACGTCGCGCAGCCCGGACGGTCGCATTACCGTGGGCGTCGACGCCTGCGAGGAGCTCAGTCCGCGGGGGGGAACGATCGCGATGAGCGGCGGGTGGGTGCGCTTCGATGACAGCCTGCCCGCTGTACCGGGCGCACAGCTGGTCGGTGCGGGCGTGATCACGAACAGCGGTGAAATGGCGACGCAGTTACTGGCGCGCCCCTCGTGTTTCGAGACCCTGCTCACTCATGAACTCGGCCATGCGATCGGATTGACGCACTCGCCGGATGGCACGGGTCCGATGGGGGCGTTTCTTCAGTGCGACAGCGGGTTCGGCACGCTCGCGCAGGGAGCTGTCCCCGGCGACGCCCGCTGGCGATCGTTGGGCGTCTCGGCGACTCCAATTGCCATGCGACCGACGTCGAGCCCGATGCAGTCGGCTGCCGCGACGCCGGCGGCTGCCAGCTTTCAACGCGTGAGCGTCGCCAGCGATGGGACGCAAGCCAATGGAGCGAGCGCCGCCCCGGCGTTCAGCGGCAACGGTCGCTGTGTGGCCTTCGAGTCGGACGCCACCAATCTGGTGGCGCGCGACACGAACGGGGTCACCGACATCTTCGTTTACGACCGGCCAACAGGGGTGACGACGCGCGAGAGCGTCGGCCCGGGTGGTGCGCAGGCGAACGCGGCGAGCCGTGCCCCCTCGATCAGCGCCGATTGCCGCTTCGTGGCGTTTCAGTCAGACGCGACCACTCTCGCGGGGGGCGTCAGCGGCACGCAGATTTACGTTCGCGACCGTCAGCTTGGCGTGACGGTCGTCGCCAGCGTCTCGACCGGCGGCATTCCCTCGAATGGTTCGACCGGGAATACCCGACCACCAGCGATCAGCGCGGATGGCCGATTCGTGTCGTTTTCGTCGGACGCGACCAACCTCGTCAGCGGGGACACGAATGCTTGCCCCGACATCTTCACCCGCGACCTTTCATTGGGGACGACCACGCGAGACAGCGTGTCATCGACTGGTGTGCAGGCCAATCAGGTCGATTATTGTGAGCAATACTCCCAGGACCCTCCATCGTTGAGCAGCGCCGGCCGGTACGTGGCCTTCTACTCCTTCGCGACGAACCTTGATCCTAGCAGCCCTGGAAAATCCGGCGTGTATGTCCGCGATCGTGTGCTGGGCATCACGACGTACGAGTTCGGCGGGGATTCTCCGTCCATCAGTGCCGACGGCAGATACGTAGCCTTTCGCAGCACCTCCACCTCGCTGCGAGATCAGGTCTCATTTCGCGATCGCTTGACGGGATCAACCCAGCTCATCGACTCCATCGGGGCAATGACCGGCCGCTTCAGAAACCCTGTCTCGGTGAGCGCGGACGGGCGCTTCATTTCCTATTCTCTAGTCTTGTACCGTTCCACCAACTCTGTCAGGGTGTTCGATACCACCACTGGAATCACTGCCGACATCGTCACCAGTGGCGGCGCCGATTCGGCCGTCCAATCGTCGGTCGTCGCAGGAGACGTGGTCGCGTTAGCGTCATCGGCCCCTGAGCTGATCGCCAACGACACCAACGGCGTGACCGATATTTTCATCACCGCTCTTTCACCGTTCGCCGTGCCCGGAGCGCCCACGAATCTGGTCGCGACGTCCGTCGGGTCGGCGGTCACGCTGATCTGGAATGCGCCGGCCACGGGCGGCATCGTCTCGAACTACATCATCGAGGCGGGATCCTCGCCGGGCGCCGCGAACCTCGCGCGTTTCAGCACGTACAACACGGCAACCAGCTTTTCGGCGTTCGGCGTCGGTGCCGGTACCTACTTCGTACGGGTGTATGCGTCGAATGATACGAGTAGCGGCACGAGTCCGCCGTCCAACGAGGTGATCCTGACTGTTGGCGGCGGGTGCATACTCCCGATGGCGCCGGGCAATCTCACCGCATCGGTCAGCGGTCTCAATGTGACATTGAACTGGGCGGCGGGCGCCGGCGCGACGACGTATGTGCTCGAGGCGGGCTCGAGCCCCGGCCGAACGGACGTTCTCGTCACCGATCTCGCATCGGCCGCAACGACGCTGAGCGCCGGCGGTGTGAGCCCCGGAAGCTACTTCGTCCGCGTCCGCTCAAAGAACGCGTGCGGAACGAGCGGCGTCTCGAATGAAGTCCTGGTGATCGTCCGATGACGATCCCTGTCGCTCGGGTCCTCGAAACAACGAACTTCAGAGGGAGTCCCCATGAAACGTGTTTGTCGCGTCACGTTGGCCGCCGCGATCGCGTTGACGATTGGTTGCAGCAACGGCCCGGCGTCGCCGTCTCGGGCTGGGGCCGGATCGCCGGCGGCGATCAGCGCGGCGCTTGCGCAAGGGCTTCCGGTGATCACCGCGCGGAGCTGTGTGACGCGGAGCGCGGGAGGGAATCCGGGCATTTTCTCCGGCGGGGTCCGGGACGTGGCCTGTCCGGCGCCATCCGGTCTCTTGGCGTTCGGCGGCGAGGTCTCGGCTCCAAACCCTCCAGCGAATGTGGTCACCTCAGTGAACGGGAACACGGTGACGCTGACCTGGAACGCCAACGGAAATACCGCCGCAACGACGTACGTGATCGAGGCCAGCCTGTCCGCCAACTTTCCCTCCCTCGTCGCGGAGGTCGATACCCTCAGCACGTCGCTCACGGCGACCAATGTGGCGTCCGGCACGTACTACGTGCGGGTGCGCGCACGCAATGCTGCCGGCACAAGCACCGCGACAGCCGGTGGCGTCGTCGTCGTGGCCAGCGGTCCCTGTTTTGGTCCGCCGTCGCCGCCCGCCACGCTCCGATTCACGCGAATCGGCTCGCAGTTGGTCATCGAGTGGAATCCGGCCGGCGGCGCCAGCGAGTACGTCATTGAAGCAGGCTCGGTCAGCGGCGGAAACGACATTTACGTGGGCAGCGCCGGACTCAGCACCACGTTCACGGCGCTCATTCCCGAGTCCACGCACGCCTTTGTCCGTGTCTACGCCCGCAACGCCTGCGGCAAGAGCCTGAGAGGTGACGAGATCGAGATCGGTGCGCTGTGGACCGTCTCCTTTCCGGCCGGTGCCGGGCTGAATGCGAACGCCTGCGTGCCCGGCGTCGCCAACGGCGGGCTCTGCTCGCAGGTCCTGCAGCTCCGGACCTTCGGGCAATTCGATGAAATCTGGTCGCCGGGGACGCCGGTCATGAAAGTGCGCGGCGTCATGACCCCGACCCAGTTCTCCGCGACCGTCGCGTGCCTGAATGGCGCGGCGTCAGGTACACTGACGGCGACGTGGAACGGGGAGCGGTACGTCGGCACGGGCACATTGGGCGGCAGCTCCTCCAGCATGAGGGTCACCCCGGGCAACTACGACCCGCAGTGTCTGACGCGATGATTCCGAGCAACGTCACCGTGCCGTCAACGAGTTCAATCTCTGCGCGGACTGTGATCGCGCTCATGGTGTGGTGCGCCCTCGCCGGGCCTGTAGGCGCCGCTACCGGTTACTACCAGCGGGTCAGCGTGGCGAGCGACGGCACTCAGGCAAACGGCGCCAGTTCGAGCCCGGCGCTCGGCGGCGCCGGGCAATGCATCGCATTCGTATCGACGGCGAGCAATCTCGTCGCGGGCGATTCGAACAACGTCAGCGACATCTTC
This sequence comes from Acidobacteriota bacterium, assembly GCA_043759095.1. Taxonomy (GTDB): domain Bacteria; phylum Acidobacteriota; class Vicinamibacteria; order Vicinamibacterales; family CAVVIG01; genus CAVQFC01. Next base: position 5,363 of record JAYVMG010000366.1, read on the forward strand.
GTCTTCGATCGACCGAGCCGCACCACGACGCGCGAGAGCGTCGCCTCGGATGGATCTCAGGCCAACGCTGCCAGCCAGACGCCGGCGATCAGCGACGACTGCCGGTTCATCGTTTTCCAATCCAGCGCCACGAACCTTGTTCCCGGCTCGAGCGGCACGCAGATTTACGTACGCGATCGAACGGCGAAGACGACAGTTCTGGCGAGCATCTCGAATTCGGGCGCGGTGGGAAATGCGCCCAGCGCGCAGCCGGCGATCAGCGGTGACGGTCGAGTCGTCGCCTTTTTTTCCGACGCGTCGAATCTGGTGAGCGGCGATACGAACGGCTGCGCCGACGTGTTCTCGCGAGATCTCGTGGGCGCTGTGACCACACGGGACAACGTATCCTCGAACGGGACCCAGGCGACATGCACCGGATACTTCTCTTTGAGCCAGCCGTCGCTCAGCAGGAATGGCCGGTACATCGCATTCGACTCGAATGCCGCCACCCTGGTGGCGGGGCTATCGGCCAACGGCGACTCGTTCGTATTCGTGCGCGATCGTCTCACCGGCCAGACCACCGTTGAATCGACGCGGGCCAACTCGTTTTCGCCCAGTCTCAGCGCCGACGGACGATACGTGGCCTTTGAATCGATCTCCGGCATCCTGTCGATTTGGCTTCGAGATCGGACCACGGGGGCGTCGTGGGCTCCTGTACTGATTGCTGGTCCCACGGCCGGCCCTGTTGGCGCACCCAGGGTGAGCGCCGACGGTCGCTTCGTGTCGTTCTGGCACGACGTCCTGAACGCGCCGGGGCATGGCGGTGATTTCGCGAGGGTGTACGACCGCGTGAGCGATAGGCATTGGGACGCCTCTCAGTGTTGTCCCGGCTCGGTTCCGAGCGCCCCATCGGTGGTCGCTGGAAACGTCGTCGCGTTCGTGTCAGCGTCGACCGCGCTCGTCGACAACGACACGAATGGCGTGGCGGACATTTTCATCGCTGACCTGACGCAGGCGGCGCCGCCCGGCGCGCCGCGGAACCTGATGTTCGCGCTCGTGGATTCGGTGCTCACGCTCACTTGGTCTGCGCCAGACGACGGCGGCCCACTGACGTCGTACGTCGTCAACGCGGGGTCGACATCCATGCGCGCCGATCTCGCGAGCCTCGACACACAGTCGACCTCGACGAGTTTCTCGGCGACGATCGGTGGTGGCGGTCCGTATTACATCCGCGTGCGCGCTCGCAACGATTTCGGATTTGCCGACTCCAATGAAATCCTCGTCAGGCCCGGCAGCCTGCTGCCGCCGCCTGGTGTACCAGGCGAGTTCTCGGCGACGACGAGCGGATCGACGGTGACGCTGAAATGGAGTGCTCCAACGACAGGAGGTGCTCCGACCGGTTACGTTCTCCAAGCCGGTCCGTATACCTTTCCGTTGGATTTCAAGATCGCGACAGGAAATACGGCGACGACCTTTACCGCGACTGGCGTCCCGGCCGACAGCTACTTCATGCAAGTGCGCGCCACGAACGACGCCGGAACGAGCGCGGCCTCGACTGCCGTGTCCTTTGTCGTCCTTGGGACTGCGTCCTGCAGCAGTCCGCCGACCGCGCCGAGCGGCCTCGCGTCCTCCGTCACCGGCTCGACTGTGAATCTCACGTGGACCGCCGGTGCAGGGCTTGTCACCTCGTACGTCATCGAGGCGGGATCGTTGAATGGCCTCACGGACCTGGCGAGCTTCGATACCGGCGGCATCGGAACGATGCTGACCGCCAGCAGCGTCGCGAGTGGAACATACTTCGTTCGTGTGCGCGGGAAGAACGCGTGCGGCGTCAGCACGCCATCGAACGAGGTCCTCGCTGCCATTCGGGCAATCTCATAGCCTCCGTCGGCGGTTTGGACATCATGAACGCTGAAAGGAAGTCCCGTGAATAGACCTGGTTTCGTCGTGTCGGCCGTCGCAATGGCTTTGTCCATTGGTTGCAGCAGGAGCCCTGTGGCGCCGTCGCGCGCCACGGAAACCGCTGCCGCGCAAACGATCGCGGTGTCACCGGCCCTGTTCGGCGCGCGCGTGGCCGATTTCGCCCGCTGCCTCCAGAGTGCGGGTGATTCCGGGTGCTTCAGCGGTACGGCACGCGCGCAGGCGCGCGCGATCGGCGCCGCCGCTACGGCACCGGGAGCGCCGACCAACCTGATGACTTCGTCGAGCGGCAGTTCGGTGACGCTCACGTGGAGCGCGCCGTCATCGGGCGATCCCGTGACGACGTACCTGATCGAAGCGGGATCAGGTTCAGGCCTCGCCAACCTCGCCAACGTGACGACGAACAGCACCGCGACCAGTTTTTCGGCCAGCGGCGTTGGCAACGGTACCTACTACGTTCGCGTGCGCGCGCTGAACGCGAGCGGGACCAGTGCCGCGTCGAACGAATCGATTCTCGTCGTCGGGTCGGCCGGCTGCACCACGGCGCCGAACGCGCCGAGCGGGCTGGTGATTACGGCGAGCGGCGGCACGGTGACGCTGGGGTGGAGCGCGCCGGCGGGCGGGTGCCCTGCGACGTCGTATCTGCTGCAGGCGGGATCGTCCGCCGGACTGAGCAATCTCGCCAACTCGAACGTCGGCAGCACGACTTCGTACGTCGCGAGCGGCGTCGGCAACGGCACGTACTACGTGCGCGTCCTGGCCGTAAACGCCTATGGCCAGAGCGCAGCCTCGAACGAGTTCACCCTGGTCGTCGGCAGCGCGACACCGACACCGACGCCCACGCCGACACCCACTCCTGGCGTGTTCGCGCTGTCTCCCGACTATCCCTCCAATATCGATTTCGGCTTCCGCGGCAGCGGATGCAGCAGCAGCAACTCGTCCCGGACGTTCACCGTCACGACCGCCTACCCGACCCAGGGCTGGCACGTCACGTGGACCGGGTTGAGCGGGGCCAACTCGCGTGGCGAACGGCTTGTGTCGCCCCAGGTGGACCGGAGCGCCGGCGTGGGTCCCGGAACGTTCACCCTCTTGCTCGGCTTCAACGGGCAGTCGCCATCGCCCGGGGGCACGTGCACCGCAGGGTTCTATTCTCCGCAGGGGGGCACGCTCTACCTCAAAGCCGACGATTACATTGGCTTCGACTACGTGACCATTTCGTACCAGTTGTGGCTGGCTTACTGAACGGCTTGTTTCCTGTTGGCCTGTGTGGCCGCTTTTTCGGGTCCACGTCGCGGTGACTCGCCAGTAGCGCGTCCGGTCAGGGCAGCGTAGCGGGCCTCAGGTACGCGCCGCCGATGTAGCCGAAACACGCGTCGTAGAACACGACGAACAGCCGGCCGTCGTCGAGCACGACCC
>JAYVMG010000367.1:0-3247 GCA_043759095.1 Acidobacteriota bacterium
GACGATGGGGATCGCGATTCTGCGTGGCCGCGGCGTGCAGGCGTCCGATACCGCGGATGCGCTGCGCGTCGCGGTCGTGAACGAACAGTTCGCGACACACTATTGGCCGAACGCCGATGCCGTGGGCCAGCACATCCGGCTCGATAGCCGCGTCGGCCCGTCGGTCGAAGTGATCGGCGTCGCGCAGACCGTCACCTATCGGCAAACCTTCGAAAAGCCGACCGATTTCGTGTACGTGCCGCTGGCTCAGCACCCCGTCGCGCGCATGGTCCTGCTGTTGCGGTCGAACGGCGATCCGCGGCAATTGATCGAGCCATTGAAGGACGTTGTCCGGGCGCTCGACGCGAACCTGCCGATCTCGGAAACGAGGACGTATGAAGACGTCTACCGGTACGCCTCCGTGGAAGGGCCGGGAGTGGGGATACACCTCGTCGGCACCATGGGCGCGGTGGGTCTCCTGCTGGCCATCTCCGGTTTGTACGGGCTCGTGGCCTACAACGTGAGCCGCAGAACCCGCGAGATCGGCATTCGCATGGCCCTGGGCGCGGGAAGCGCAGACGTGCTGCGGCTGGTGATGGGCAAAAGCCTCGTGCTGGTGGGAACGGGAACGGCGATCGGGTTGGTGATGGGTTTGGCGCTCGAGCGGCTCATGAACTCCATGCTGTTCAATGCCGGCGGAGTCGACATCGCGGCGTACGTCATCATCGTGCCGTCGCTGTTGCTGGCGACGCTGCTGGCGACCTATGTGCCCGCGCGACGCGCATCCAGGATTGCGCCAACACAGGCGCTGCGATACGAGTAGGAACCTACCCTTGTGCCGGGACCAGCGTTACGACGGTCGAGCGATCCGTCGGGAAATATTTCTTGAACACGTCCTGGAGCACCTGCGGCGTGACCGCGTCGATGCGCGTGGCGCGCGTCAGGATCTCGCCAGGGTCGCGGCCAAATGTCTTGACGCTCTGCATGCGGCCGAGCCAGTAGTCGTTCTGCTTCATCGAGGTTTCGTACCCGCGCCGCGCAGTTTCCTTGGCGCGGTCCGTCAGATCCTTCGACGGCCCTTCTTGCTGCAGCCGCTTGATCTCCTGCATCACGCGCGCGGTCATCGCCGGCAGGTTCTCCGGCGCCGCGCCGAAGCGGACCTCGATGTGACCGCCGCCGCGCTGTGGCAGCGACTGCGACAGTCCGACGCCAACGGTGTAGGTCTGTCCGAGATCCTCGCGCAGGATGTCCCGGAGAGCGATGTCGAGCACGGTCGTCGCGGCGATGATCTGCTCCTGCTCCTGCGGATCGGGGGACGGATCGGCGAAGAAACTGATCACCGTCTGGCCGCGCGGTTCGCGGCCGGCTTCCACTTTCTCGTGCTTCGACGCGTCAGGAAATGTCATCGCCACGTCCTTGAATTGCGACGTCTGCTTTCCCGTTGAGGGGAGCGCGCCGACGTACTGCGCGAGGAGGGGAAGGACTTCGTCCACCTTGAACGCGCCGACCATGAAGAACGTGAAGTCAGCGGCGTTGGCGAAGCGATCCTTGTAGAACGCCACCATCTTCTCGCGGCTCAGCGCCTCGACGCGCTCCGGCGTCAGCGGCTGGGACGTGTAGTGGCCTGAGGTGTTCACCTGCGCGAGTTTCTCGCCAAACACCTGGCCGGGCGCGCGGCCCCGGTTGGCGACAGCGGCCGCCAACTGTTTCTTCAGCAGCGCGAACGACTCCGCATCGTCGCCAGGCGCGGTGAATTCCTGGTAGAGCAGTTGCAGTCCGGTTTCGAGTTGCGCGGGCGCGGCGCTGCCGGACACGCCGTGCGACGAGAGGGCGATGTACGGCCGTGCGGACACGAGTTTGCCGGTCAGAACCTTCTGCAGGTCGAGCGCCTTCAGGCCGCCAGCGCCGGCCGCGCCGACCAGCGCCGTTGCCATCGAGGCCTCGGTGTAGTCCGATGGGGGCGCGAGTGACGAGCCGCCAGACGCGTTCAACGTGAACAGGATCGAGTCGTTCTTGAAATCGGTCGGCTTCAACCACGCTTCGACGCCGTTGGCGAACCGCACGACCGTGATCCCGACATCGTCGATCGACCGGCGGGAAGCGACGGCGCCGGCCGTCGGCGCGTGCTCCATCAACGCGCGCGTCGCACCGGTGTCGATCCACGGCGTGACGCGGCCAGCGGTGGCCGTCGCGATCGCCGCCTGCAGCTCGGTCTCGGTCGGAATCTTGATCCCGGCTTTCTGCGGAGACGTGGCCAGGATCACCCGGCTGTCGTCGCCCAGCAGCGATCGCGCCATCGTCGACGCATCCGCTTCGGTGATGCTGGGGAGCAGTTGCTGAACGAGCTTGTACTCGTACGCGATGCCGGGGCTCGGCTCGTCGTTCAGAAAGTAACCGACGTATTCCTGCGCGAACGATCCGCTTTCCGTCTTGTCGCGCTCGCTATACGCGCGCTCGTAGAATGCGGCCATCCACTGCTTGGCGCGATCGAGTTCCGTGCCGCTGAATCCGAACTCGCGGACCCGCAGCGCTTCCACGGCCAGCACGCCGAGGCCGTCCTCGAGCTTGCCGTCCTGCACTCGCGCCGCCATAGTGAACGTCGAGACATCCTTGCTGAGGCCGCCGTTGCTGACGCCGGCGCCAAGGAACTTCGCGTCGGGTTTGCGCTCGAGTTCGTTGAAGCGCTCGTCCATCATGTGGTCGATCGTCCGCGCGACCAGATCGCGTCGGTAGTCGGCGATCTTCTGATCGCCCTGGCGCCGCCGTTTGCGCACGATCTGTACGTTGGACTGCGTCACCTCGGAATCGGCAACGACGCTGACGAGGGTCTGCTGGTGCAGCGGCACCTTGCGATCGGGAACCGGGGCCGCCGCGGCGCGCGCCGTCAGGGGACCGAAGTCGGTCTTGATCGACTGCTCGACCTGCTGCTGATCCACGTCGCCGACGACGATCACTGCGATCCGCTCCGGGCGGTACCAGGCGTCGTAGAACGCGCGGAGTCGCGCGACCGGCGCGTTCCGGATGATGTCGGGTTTGCCAATCGGCAGGCGCTCCGCGTAGCGCGAGTCGTGAAACAGAATCGGGAACTGCTTGTCGCGGATGCGCGATCCCGCGCCGAGTCCGCCGCGCCACTCTTCGACGACGACGCCGCGTTCCTTGTCGACTTCTTCCTGCATGAGCGACAGGCCACCAGCGAAGTCGGCGAGCGCCATCAAGCCTTTCTCGACTACCTCCGGTTTGTCGCTCGGCAGGTCGAGCATGTAGACCG
>JAYVMG010000368.1:0-8627 GCA_043759095.1 Acidobacteriota bacterium
GCCAGCTTCTGGACGGTCGCGCTCACGCTGCAGTTGACCGTGCCGTATTTCAGAAAGTTCCCGTAGTCGGCAGACACGTAGGGCAGTTCCTTCAGGAGCTGCCGGAGAGAGACGATGAAATCAGCGCTTGCTCCCTTCCTCACCGCGATTGTGCTCGTCGCCGCCGGCGGCGCGCTCTGGTTGGCCGGCCACACCGAGACGCAGCTGGCCGACGTGCATAAGCAACTCGCCACGCTGCGGTACGCCGACGCGCAGAGCCAGGGTGATGCCGTCGAGCAGGCGCTCGGCCTCGAACGGCGCGTGCCGATGCTCGGCAAGGCGGCAGACACCGATGCGCGCGACACGCGCGCCGCGGCCAGCTACTGGCGCAACGACTTCGCGGCGATTGCACCACAGAAAGACGCGAACGGCCTGGTCACGGAAACGGATCCGGCGATTCTGCTGCTGTCAGCCAACGCGGCGTTCCGCACGAGCATGACGGCCGCCGATCGTCTCGACACCGTGCGCCGTCTCGACACCGTCGTGAAGAGCTACGCCGAGGTGATGAAGGCGCAGGGGTCCGCGTGCGGCACCAGTCAGCCGGCGTGCGACGGGCGCGCGATGGACGCGGCATTTAATTACGAGTTTGCGATCAAGACGCGCGAGGCGATGGCCAAGGCGCGCAATGCACCGGTCAAGACCACGCCGAAGGCCGCCGTGAAAGCGGACGAAACGGATCTGCCCGCCGGTGCGACGCTGCACGGCAAACCCGGCGCGCCGCCGGCGGCCGTCGACATGAACCAGTTCAAGATCGTGATCCCCAAGCGCGGCGAGGAACGCAAGGACGCGCCCGATGCCGGCAAAGGTGGACAGAAGATCCGAAAGGGCTGATGGCTGATGGCTGTGAGAGTTGAGCCTTGAGAGCTGAGAGTTGTTAGGAATCAACCTCGACACTGTGCGATTCGCGACGCCGGAGTACCTGTGGCTGCTCATCGCGCCTGGCGCGCTGCTCGTCGGGTGGTTCTGGCAGCTCGCCGCACGGCGGCGTGATTCGCGGCGTTTCCGCCAGCACCGCCGCCTGCCGGTGCGCGAACGGTTTCCCGTCTTCGGCAGCCTCGTCTTCTGGCTGTGCCTGATTCTTGCCTGCGCGTCCACGATCCTCGCGCTGTCGCGCCCGACCGCCGCGGCCGCGCTCGTGCGAACCGCGGGCGTCGATCTCGTGATCCTGCAGGACGGCTCCGCGTCGATGCGCACCGCCGATGTCGGCGCCGGCAACCGGTGGCAGCGCTCGATGCGCTTCCTGCGCGTCCTCGGCGAGTCGCTCGCGTGGAAAGACGACCGCATGGCGATGGCGCTGTTCGCACACATTGCCGCCCCGCAGGTGCGGCTCACCAAGGATCCGAACACCTTCTTCTTCTTCCTCGATCACCTCGCGCAGGAGCCGCCGTTCCGTCTCGAAGACGACACGACGTGGGACACGAACATCGAACTCGGCATCGCGTGGGGCATGCGGCTCATCGAGAAAGACACCGAGCTGTACGGAAAATCGCCGAACGCGAAAGCCTTCGTGCTGGTCACCGACGGACAGGCCTGGAGCGGTGAGGTCGCGCGCGCCCTGAAAACCGCCCGCACCAACGATGTACCGGTCTTCGTCGTCGGCGTGGGGACGACGGTGGGCGGGTTCATTCCGGAGCCGGAGCGCAAGCCGAACGATACGTCGCCGCGCGAGCCGCCGATTCGTGCGGCGCTGGACCGCGGGGGTCTGATGCTGATCGCCAACGCGGGTGGCGGTGAGTACATGGAACTCGATCGCGAAGGCGATCGCGAGATTTCCAATCGCATCATCGATGCGGCGCGTAAGCGCGCGGGATCGCGCGGGCTCGAGGTCGCCAACGAGGAACTCTACTGGCGCTTCCTGCTCGCGGCCGCCCTGTTCATGGGCGTCGGCCTGCTGTTCCTGCAGGAGAAGGCCGAGTTGTGGCTGCAAGCAGCCGGCGCCGCCGTGGCACTGACGCTGGTCTGGACGCTGACCCGCTGATGCGCACGCGCACCGCTCCGGTGGCTGCGCTCCTCTTCGCGTCCGGCTTCTGTGCTCTCGTCTATCAGGTTGGCTGGCTGCGCGAGTTCCGGCTGATCTTCGGCGCCTCCACGCTCGCGTCTGCCGCCGTCCTCGCTATCTTCATCGGCGGCCTCGGCATCGGCGGTCTGCTGCTGGGTCCGCGCGCCGACCGTCACCCTCGCCCGTTGCTGTTCTACGCCACGCTGGAATCGATTGTCGCGGTGTTCGCGGCGCTGAGTCCGTTGCTGCTGACGCTCGCGCGCACAATCTATCTCGCCAGCGGCGGATCCACGCGCCTCGGCGTGGCCGCGGCAACCGTCGAGCGGCTGCTGCTGAGCGTCATCGTGCTCGCGGCGCCGACGATCGCGATGGGCGGAACGCTGCCCGCCGCCGCGCGCGCCGTCACCCGCGCGGGAGACGTGAGTCGCCAGCATCTGGCGACGCTCTACGGATTGAACACGCTGGGCGCCGTCGCCGGTTGCCTGATCGCAACCTTCTTCCTGCTCGAAATCTACGGCACGCGCGCGACCATCTGGCTGGCCGCGGCGACCAATCTTCTCGTCGCGGTGATGGCGCGGGTGGTCGATCGGAGGTCTGCGGAGTCGGCGACAGCTCTTCGTGACCGACCCGACCTACCTGCCCCACCCGCCCCTCGTGACCTACCTGTCTCACCTGACCTACCCGCCCTACCTGTCTTTCTGCTGATCGCGTCGGCCACCGTTGGCTTTGCTTTTTTTCTGATGGAACTCGTCTGGTATCGGCTACTGTCGCCGCTGCTTGGCGGATCGGTGTTCACGTTCGGCCTCGTGCTCGCGGTTGCGCTGGTCGGCATCGGCATCGGCGGCCTGCTCTACTCGCTCATCGCGCACGACCGCCCGCCGACGCTGCGCGGATTCGCCGCCACGTGCCTCTTCGAAGCGCTGGCGGTGGCGTTTACCTTCGCGCTCGGCGATCGCGTTGCGCTGCTGGCGCTGACGTTTCTTCAGTTGAGCGCTACCGGCTTCTCCGCGGCCGTGGCCGGCTGGACGATCGTGACGGCGATCGTGGTGCTGCCGCCGGCAATCATCTCCGGTTATCAATTCCCCCTGCTGATCGCGCTGTTCGGGCGCGGACGCAATCGCCTCGGGCGCGACGTCGGGCTCGCGTACGCCGCCAACACGGTCGGCGCGATCATCGGATCGCTGGCCGGCGGCTTCGGCGTCATGCCCTGGCTCTCGGCGCCGGGCGCATGGCGCACGGTCGCAGTCGTCCTCGTCGCGCTCGGCGCGGCGGCGGTCGGGCTGTCCTTCATGAACGCAGAGACCGAAGAGTCCGCGGATTCATCTGGTCTGCGTGCTCCGCGAACTCTGCGTTCGATCGTGTTGCCATTCGCGCTCGCGGCCGTGACGCTGCTGCTGCTCGCAGCCGAGGGTCCTACCGCGATCTGGCGTCATAGCGGCATCGGCGCAGGCCGCGCGCCGCGCGACGTGATGACCTCGGCTAACCATCTCCGCTCGTGGGAGCAGGCCGAGCGCCGCGCGATGATCTGGGAGGGCGATGGTGTCGAAAGCAGCGTCGCGCTCGCCGCCGAGGAAACCGGCTACTCCTTCATCGTCAATGGCAAGTCTGACGGGAGCGCCGTTGCGGACGCCGGCACCCAGGTGATGCTCGGCCTGATCGGCGCCCTGAAAATCTCCGAGCCGCGTCACGCGCTGGTCGTCGGCCTGGGCACCGGCAGCACCGCCGGCTGGCTTGCCGCGATTCCTTCGATGGAGCGCGTTGACGCCATCGAGCTCGAGCCGCTGGTGCTCGACGTCGCCCGGGCATCAGACGTCGTCAACCACGACGCGATGCACAACCCGAAGGTGCGCGTCACGATCGCCGACGCGCGCGAGACGCTGCTGACGACGTCCGAACGCTACGACATCATCGCGTCCGAACCCTCGAACCCGTTCCGCGCCGGCATCGCCAGCATGTTCACGGTGGAGTACTACCGGGCGGCCAACGCGCGGCTGACGCCGGACGGCGTCTTCGCGCAGTGGGTGCAGGGCTACGAGATCGACGCGAGGACGCTCCGCACCATCTACGCGACGATGGCCGCGGTGTTTCCACAAATCGAGACGTGGCAAACGAATCAGGGCGACCTCGTGCTGCTGGGCGCCGCACGCCCACGCGGGTACAACGCGGCGGCGCTGCGCGCGCGCATCGCGGAAGAGCCGTACAAGACGGCGCTGGCCAAGGTCTGGCGCGTGGTGGATATCCACGGCTTGCTGGCGCACTACCTGGCCACCGACGCGGTGGCGCGCGTCCTCGCGACCGCTCCGCATGTCGAGGTCAACACCGACGACCGCAACATCGTCGAGTTCGGGATGGCGCGATCGGTCGGCCGCTCCGGATCGAGTCTGCTCGCTGAGATGCGTGACCTGTCGCGCTCGATGGGCGCGTCACACCCGCCGTTCAACAGCGACGCCGGCATCCGATGGGACGTCGTCGACACGGCGGCGACGATGTTCGTGAGGGCGGGCGCCTCACCAGCGGCGACGAGCACTGTGCCTCCCGTCGAGCAACAACGTCAGGCCGCGATCCGGCGTTTCTACCTGGACAAGGACACGTCCGGCGCGCGCGAGTTGTGGCGTCAGCAGACAGAGCCGCCGCGCGATCCGATCGAACTCGCGATGGCTGCCGAGATCCTGGCGGACGAGGGATCGGATGCGGCGCTGCCGGTGATCGAACAGCTGCGCGTGTATCAACCGGCGGAAGCGGACATCGTCCTGGCCGCCCTCCGGTACCGGCAGGGACGGCTGGACGAAGCGGCCGAGGCGTTGAAGCTGGCGATCGCGCGCCTGCGGGTGGATCCCTGGCCGCTGTTGCGGCTGAAGCAACTGGCGCTGGACATCACCGCTGCCGTCGGGAAACAGCGGCCGACCACCGCGCGGGGATTGTTCGACGCGCTGAAGCCACCGTTCAGCGTGCGCGCGACCGACACGACGCGCCTGCTGACCCGGCTGGATCTGACGACGCATTTTGATTTTCGCGGCGCGTGCCGCGAAGCGATTTCCGAACTGGAACCGCACGTGCCGTGGAACGGCGCGTTTCTCGCCATGCGGCGCGACTGCTATGCGGCGACCGGCGATCAGCGCCTGGCCATCGCGATCCGCGACCTCAGCGAATTCCTCGCGCACGAGCCGCTCGCGCTGGATCCACGCTGACAAGTCTCAGGTCTCAGGTCTCAAGTCTCAGGTCTCAAGTCTCAGCGTTGAGAATTCAGAGTCGAGACTTGAGAGATGGCCAGAGCCACGCCGCGCCGCGGACGCCGCTCGAGTCCCCATGCATCGCGCGCACGAGGCGCGTCGTCGCGCGATCCGAGAAGACGTGCGGCAGCCAAAGCCGCGGTACGTTGCGATACAGCCGATCGATGTTCGACAGGCCGCCGCCAAGCACGATGACGTCGGGATCCAGCACGTTGATCACGCTCGCGAGCGCGCGTGCCATCCGCTCTTCGTAGCGCCCGAGCGCCGCGTCCGCGAGCGGCTCGCCCGCAGACGCTCGAACCGCGATCTCCTTCGCGCTGACGTTCGAACCTTTGCCCTCCGCGTAGTCGCGCGCGAGCCCTGGCCCCGAGAGAAATGTTTCGATGCAGCCGCTCCTGCCGCAGTAGCACAGCGGACCAGGCGACTCGTGCCCGCGCGGCGCGGGCAGCGGGTTGTGTCCCCATTCGCCTGCGATCGCATTCGCACCGACCAGTAACTGCCGTCGCACGACGATGCCGCCGCCGGTGCCGGTGCCGATGATCACGCCGAACACGACGTCCGCGCCGGCGGCCGCGCCATCGGTCGCTTCCGACAGCGCGAAACAGTTCGCGTCGTTCGCGAAGCGGACCTCGCGATCGAGCAGCCGCGGCAGATCTTCGGCCAGAGGACGGCCGCTCAGCCACGTCGAGTTCGAGTTCTTGACAAGGCCGGTCGCCGGAGAAATCGTGCCGGGGATCCCGACACCGACGGCGCCGCGGACGCCGAGCTCTCGCTCGATGTCATGCACCAGGCCGATCACCGCCGCAACCGTCTTCGCGTAGTTCCCGCGCGGCGCGGCGATGCGTCGACGCAGCGTTTCGCGCCCATCTTCGGCGATCGCGATGCCTTCGATCTTCGTGCCGCCGAGATCGATCCCGATCCGCATGAGCCCGTAATGGTAACGCATGCTAGAATCTGCCTCCTTCACCCCACGTGCAGGAGGGTCAGATGTCATCAGTGGCCTCAACCATCGATCAGTTCGCGCCGTCCTTCTCCGGACAGATCCTGAAGCCGGCCGACGCCCGCTACGACGAAGCGCGCCGCGTGCACAACGGCCTGGTCGACAAACGGCCGGCGCTCATCGCGTGCTGCGGGGGCACGGCCGACGTGGCGGACGCCGTGAAAATGGCGAGGACGCTGAATCTGGAAATCGCCGTGCGTGGCGGCGGCCACAACGTCGCTGGCCGCGCCACCGTGGACGGCGGGCTGATGATCGACCTGTCGCCGATGAAGGGCGTGCACGTCGATGCCCACGCGCGGACGGCACGGGCGCAGGGCGGCGTGTTGTGGAAGGAATTCAACCGCGAAACCCAGCTCCACGGCCTCGCGACGACCGGCGGCGTCGTGTCGACGACCGGCATCGCGGGCCTGACGCTCGGGGGCGGTCTGGGCTGGCTGATGCCGAAATACGGTCTGGCGCTCGACAATTTGCGATCGGCCGACGTGGTGATGGCCGACGGGACGATCCGGCGCGCCAGCGCCGAAGAGAACCCCGATCTCTTCTGGGCGATTCGCGGGGGCGGCGGCAACTTCGGCATCGCTGCCTCGCTCGAGTTCGATGTGCATGGCGTCGGGCCGATCATTACCGGCGGCCTTGTGGCGCATCCGCTGCAGAAGGGACTGGATGTGCTGCGGTTCTTCCGGGACACCTGCGGCCGCGCGCCTGACGAGCTGATGATGGCAGCGGGGCTGCTGACGGCGCCCGACGGTTCCGGCGCCAAGCTCGTGGGCATGCTCGCCGCGCATTGCGGGTCGCTGGCCGACGGCGAGAAAGTCGTGGCACCGATCAAGGCGTTCGGCCCTCCGGTGATGGACATGATGGGCCCGATTCCCTACTGCACGCAGAACACCCTCCTCGATGCGTCGTTCCCCAAAGGCGCGCTGAACTACTGGAAGTCGTCGTTCCTCACCGATCTGAGCGACGAAGCGATCGCGGTCCTCCTCGACCGTTTCAACGCGTGCCCCTCGCCGATGAGTCAGATCGTGATCGAACACTTCCACGGCGCGGCCAGCCGCGTGCCCGTCGACCAGACCGCCTGCACGATGCGCATTACCGGCTTCAACGTGGCCATCGTCTCGCAGTGGATCGATCCCGCGGAAAACGCCAGACAGATCGCATGGGGACGCGATACCTACGCCGCGCTGAAGCCCTACTGGGGCACCATGCGGTACGTGAACTACTTCGATACGGACGAGGAGGGCGACCCCGCAGCGGCCGCCTATGGTCCGAACTACGCGCGGCTGCGAGACCTCAAGACGAAGTACGACCCGGACAACTTCTTTCGAGGAAACGTCAACATCCGGCCGCGCTAAACTGGCCGGATGAAACTGACGCTCGCCCTTGCGGGCGCCTGCGCGCTGTCCATCGGTTGCGCCCAGCCGCCGTCAGCCTCCGCGCCGGACCCAACCGCTGCAGACGCGAAGGCGTTCCTCGACAACGTCAACGCGACGACGCTGAAGCTGGGCGTCCAGCAGGGGCAGGCCGGCTGGGTGCAGCAGACCTTCATCACGGACGACACCGAGGCGATCTCGGCGCGCGCGAACCAGGCGCTGAACGACGCCGGCGCGAAGTTCGCGAAGGAGTCGACCACGTTCGACAAGGTGCAGGTGTCCGCCGACCAACGGCGTCAACTGAACCTGTTGAAGTTCGCGAACGTCCTCGCATCGCCGTCGGATCCGAAAGAGTCGGACGAGCTGTCGAAGATCATGGCGCGGCTCGAGTCGACGTACGGCAAAGGCAAGTGGTGCACCGACGCGTCGAAGCCGGAGACCTGCAAGAACATCGACGAGGTGTCGCGCATCCTCGCCGCGCACGGAGACGAGAAGGGATTGCGCGCCGCGTGGGAGGGCTGGCACACGATCTCGCCGCCGATGCGCAAGGACTACCAGCGCTTCGTCGAGCTGTCGAACAAGGGCGCGAAAGAACTGGGCTTCGCCGACACCGGCGCCATGTGGCGCAGCAAATACGACATGCCGCCTGACGAGTTCACGAAGGAACTCGATCGACTGTGGGATCAGGTGCGGCCGCTCTACCTGAAGCTGCACGCGTACACGCGCATGAAGCTGCGCGAGAAGTATGGCGACGCGGCGCCGGCCAACGGCCCGATCCCCGCGCACCTGCTCGGCAACATCTGGGCGCAGGACTGGTCGAACATCTACCCGATCGTCGCGCCGCTGAAGGCGGATCCCGGCTTCTCCCTGACGGAGATCCTCAAGAAGCGGAAGATGCCGGCGCTCGACATGGTTCGCGCGGGCGAACGCTTCTACACCTCGCTCGGCTTCGCGCCCCTGCCGAAGACGTTCTTCGAACGCTCGCTGTT
>JAYVMG010000369.1:0-3227 GCA_043759095.1 Acidobacteriota bacterium
GGTGATGGCGGACGCGGACACATTCTCGCCACCGACGAAGCGCTCGCCGCGCGCGGCATCGAGATTCACGAAACGGGCCGCGGCGGCGACATCACCTATCACGGCCCCGGGCAGATCGTCGGCTATCCCATCATCGATTTGAATCCTGATCGGCGCGACGTGCATCGCTACGTCCGCGATCTTGAAACCGTCCTGATCCGCACCGCAGCCGACTACGGCGTCACAGCCGAATCCGTCGAGGGGCTGACCGGTGTGTGGGTGGGCCGTGAGAAATTGGCCGCGATCGGCGTCCGGATCGCCCGCTGGATCACCAGCCACGGCTTCGCGCTCAACGTCGCAACCGACCTCGATTACTTCAACCTGATCGTCCCCTGCGGGATCGCGGACCGGGGGGTGACGTCGCTGGCCAGGCTGCTGAGCCGGGCCGTGGACCCGGCAGACGTGCAGATTCGCATTATTGAACACTTCTGTAACGTGTTCAATTTGAAGGTGTTAGCGAGTTAGTTCACGCGTGGAATAATTTCGCGGCCGGCGGGGTTTATGTCCCAAACGAGGGAGAACCATCATGCCGGATATCGAACGCACTTCTACTCCCGCTTCGACCGCTGACCAAGAACTGCTCGCCAGACTGCAGGCCGGCGACGAGCGCGCGCTTGCCGACCTGTCCGACGCGTACAGCTCGAAGATCTACCAGCTCGCTTTCCGTTACCTGCGCAATAAGGAAGACGCGGAAGAAATTACACAGGACGTCCTGTTCAAGGTCTACCGCAAGGTGGACGCGTTCCGCGGCGACGCGCAGCTGTCGTCGTGGATCTATCGCATCACGTTCAACGCGGCGATGTCGCGGTTGCGCACGGCGCGGTATCAGCGGGCGCAGGCGGAAGACCGTCGCGCCGCGGCGGTGCAGGAAGATGACGGCCTGAACGCGCAGCCTCGCACGCCAGACGTCGCCGACTGGAGCGACCTGGCCGACGAGCGCGTCCTGCGCACCCAGCTCCGCCAGCGCGTGTTTCGCGCCATTCTCGCGCTGCCCGCCATTTATCGCGCGCCGGTGATGCTGCGCGACATTCAGGGGATGTCAACGGAAGAGGCCAGCGCCGTGTTGAAGGTGAAGGATCAGACGCTGAAGTCGCGTCTGCATCGCGGCCGGCTGATTCTGCGCAAGCAACTCACCGATTTCGCCGGTGGCCTCTCGCTGCACCGGCCGGTGTACGGTTCGATTGGGTAGTTGGGTAATCTGGTGATTGGGTCATTGATCATTCGATGTCCCAATCGCCTGGTGCTTGTCATTCGACGCGTAAGGCCACCGCGGGTTCTACACCCAGTGCCCGTCGCGTAGGCAGCCAGCACGCGAGAAGCGCCACTGCCACGAGGACGACACTCATCCCCGCGAAACTCGCCGGATCGTATGGACTGACCTCGAAGAGCAGGGTGGTCAGCACACGCGACACGAGCGCCGCGCCCGCAAGCCCTATGGTCACGCCACCAAGCGTGAGCATCATTGCGCGGGAGACGACCAACTGAAGTATTCCCCGCGGTGACGCGCCGAGCGCGACACGCACGCCAATCTCGCGAGTGCGCTGACTCACGAGCTGCGACAACACGGCGAAAATACCGGCTGCCGCCATCAGCAATGCGATGATCGCGAACGTACCCATCAATTGCATCGCGAAGCGCTGTTGTCCGAAGGCGTCGTTCCATTCATCCTCGATCGCCGTGGCGCTGTCTACAGGCAGATTCTTGTCGATGCCCCAGATCTGGCTCTTGACGGCTGCTGCCGTGGACTTCACGTCGGCCGCGCGTAGCGTGAGCACGAACGACCGATACATCGACCGCCGCGGATCAGGGGAGGCCGCTGATCCGCTCGGCGGCTTCAGCGGCGTGTACATCTGTCGCGGCAGCCTCTCATCTCCAATCCGTATTTCGACGTTGCCGACGACGCCGACCACCGTCATCCATGGTTGTTGCGGACCGAACCGGATTCGTCTTCCTACTGCCGTGCCCGCAGGCCAAAAACGATCCGCTGTCGCTTGACTGACGATGACGGCATCATCGGCTTCTTGCGGCGAGAAGGCGCGGCCGGACCGCAGTGGTATGCGGAGGGTATGAAAGTAGTTCGGCGCCACCACGTTCTGCGCGAACAGCTCCTTCGATCCGCCGTCGCGCGCAGCGTCCTCTCCTTCGACGCCCACCGTGAACGCGCCAGTTGCTGGAGGTGGCGCGAACCTCGCGACGGCGACGTCTGATACTCCCGGGAGCGCAAGGAGTCTGCGCGCCAGTTCGTCTTCGAATGCGAACCGGGCGATGTCGGTCGGGTAGCGGCTTGGCGGAAGAGAGATCCGTGTCGCGACCAGGCCGCGCAGATCGAAACCGGGATCGATGGCGTGGAGGTGACTGAATGTCCGCATCAACAGGGTAGCCCCGACGAGCAGCACCAGCGCCAATGCGACCTCGACGACGACGAGCGCGCCGGACATTGAAAACGAGCGGCGTGCGGACAGGTTCTGCCCGGACGAGCGCAAGGTCTGCTCGAGACAGAGCCGCGATCCGCGCAGGGCGGGAATGAGCCCCACGAGGATTCCCGCGACCAGCGTCAGGGAAAACGCGATCGCGAGAATGCGAAGATCTATCTCGATGGTGGTCGTGGCCCTGCTTGCAAGATTGGGCGGCGCCATAGCCATGGCCGCCGACACGCCCCAGAAAGCGAGAAGGACACCGGCGGCTCCGCCAATCAGCGCGAGGATCAAGCTCTCGGCCAGCACCTCGCGGATCAAGCGGCCGCGGCTTGCGCCAAGCGCCGATCTGATGGCAATCTCGCGTTCTCGAGCGGCCGCGCGGGAGAGAAACAGGTTCGCCACGTTGGCGCAGGCGATCAGCAGGACGAACCCGACGGCCCCGAGCAGGATCAGCAGGACGGTCCGCGTGCTCGCCCCCACGAAGGACACGCGCTTGGGCGTGATGGACAAGCCCCACGTGAGGGTCAACGGCCGCGACTTCTGATATTCGTCGGCCAGCGCATTGGCGCGACTCTGAACCGAATCGATCGCGACCCCTGGGGCCAGCCGTGCGATCCCGTAGAACTGCGGAATAGCCTGAGCTCCGGGGCTGGCGACATCGACGGGAAGCCAGAGGACATCGCCTCTCGTGTTCCCGCCAAGAAGATGAAAGCGGCGGGGCATGACGCCGATGATCGTGTAGCGATTCTCGTTGAGCGTCAGCGTCCGTCC
>JAYVMG010000370.1:0-3224 GCA_043759095.1 Acidobacteriota bacterium
GCTGGAGCCTCGGGGCTCTACGGCAGTGTGTTGACGAGGATCTCGGTGGTTTCGTGGATGCTGCGGAGGTTCCGGGCGCCTGCGGTGTCAAATATCCGCCAGCGCGCGGCCGGCCACAAATCCGCTCGACCACGCCCATTGGAAGTTGAAGCCGCCGATGCGGCCGTCGACGTCCAGAACTTCGCCGACGCACGACAGGCCGGGACACGTCCGCGACGCCATGGTTCCAGCGTCGATCTCCGCGAGCGACACGCCGCCGGCCGTGGCCTCTGCGTACGTGTAGCCGCGCGAGCCGGTGACAGCCAGCGGCCATTCCACGAGCGCGCGCGTCAGGCGCCGCCGATCGTCGCGCGAGAAGTGGGCGAGCGGGACCCCGCCGTCGAGCGTCAGCTGACCTAAGATCGCCGTCGCCACCGATCCCGGCAGCATCGACGCCAGCGTCGTTTGAATCGCGGCTTTCGGGTTGGCGAGCGCGCGCCGTTGCCACTCGGCGTCCATCGTGTCGAACGACTCACCGGGGCGCAGGTTCGCGGTCATCGAGACCTTGCGGCCTTCGAGCTGCGCGCGGAGCCAGTGGCGCGACGCATTGAGCGCCACGGGTCCGCTGATGCCGAAATGCGTCCAGAGCATCGAGCCCATCAGGCGGATCGCAACGGCGCCGTCGACCCAGATGGCGAGTTCGACGTCCTGCGAGACGCCCGACACCGCGGCATGCACCGAGTCGGTGGTGTCGAGCAGGAGCGGCGCCAGCGCGGGCGTCGTCGGGACGATCGTGTGGCCGAGACGCCGCGCCATCGCGAACCCGGCGCCGTCGCTCCCGCTCTTGGGCAGCGCCTGGCCGCCGGTCGCGAGGACGACGGTGGTCGCCTGCAGCGGGCCGTGGTCTGTCTCGATCCGGAATCCGCCCGCGATGGGTTCGATGTCGAGGACGCGATGGCCGGCCGCGAGTTGTGCACCGCACGCGTCGGTTTCGTGCAGCAGCGCGGCGAGCACGTCACGCGCACGGTTGGTGTCGGGAAACAGTTTGCCGTGCGCCTCCTCGTGCAGGCTGACGCCGATCTCGCGGAAGAAGGCGATCGTGTCGTCCACGGGGAAGGCGCGGAGGACGCGCCGAATCACGGCTGGGCGCCCGCCCCAGTAATCGCGCTCGCAGACGTTGGCGTTCGTGACGTTGCAGCGCGATCCGCCGCTGACCAGGATCTTGGCGCCGGGCGCGCGCGCGCCGTCGAGCAGGACGACCGAACGCGAGCGGTTGAAGCGGCGCGCAAAGATCGCGGTTGCCAGTCCAGCGGCGCCGGCGCCGACAATCGCGACGTCGCACGAAGGCGGAAAAGTGAGGGTCAGCAGGCAAAGAATAAACCATAATGCCGCGTCGTCGCGCTCCCTGGCATTCACGGACGGACGCACGTATCATCACTGCCTCGAGCGCTTCGCCGGTCTGCGGCGAAGGCCACCGATTCAACTGGAGCGCGCCATGATGCTGAAATTCGCGTCCTGCGTTGTCAGCGCAGCGATCTTCGCGTGTGTCGTCGCGATCGCGGCCCAACAACCCGAACGGAAGCCGGCGGCTTCCGGATCATCAGCGGAGTGTTCGGCGTTGACGGGACGGACCTTCGACAACACCACCTCCATCGTTGACTCGACGCTCGTCACAAGCGGCGCGCTCCGAATCTCGGACACCGTCACTGTCCCCAACCTTCCGGCATTTTGTCGCGTGCAGGGCGTGAGCAAGCCGTCCGCCGACTCGGACATTCACTTCGAGGTCTGGCTGCCGCAGCCCGCCGGGTGGAACCGCAAATTTCTGTCGACGGGCGAAGGCGGCTTCGCGGGACAGTTGAACTACCAGAGAAACGGCCTGGACAGCGCCATGGATGAACTCCTGCGCCGGGGCTACGCGACCGCGTCCACCGACACCGGCCACGTGTCGACGGACCAGTGGTGGGGGATTGGCCATCCGGAGAAGGTGACCGACTATCTCTACCGCGCGAAGCATGTGACGACGGTTGCGGCCAAGGCGATCATCGCGGCGTACTACGGTCAGGCGCCGGCGCAATCGTATTTCAGCTCCTGCTCGAACGGCGGCCGCCAAGGTCTCATCGAGGCACAGCGCTATCCGGACGATTTCGACGGCCTGATCATCGGGGCACCCTGGAATCTCCAGTCGCATTCGAATGCCGGCTTTATCTGGGACGCGCAGGCGCTCGCGGCTCCGGGCGCTGCCATTCCCGCCGAGAAGCTGCCCGCGATCACTGCCGCGGTGGTCGCGGCCTGTGACAAGAACGACGGCCTCGTCGACGGCGTCATCGCGGATCCGCGACGCTGCACGTTCGATCCGCGGTCACTCACGTGCAACGGCGCGGACGGCAACGGCTGCCTGACGCCGGTGCAGGTGTCGGCGCTGCAGAAGATCTACGACGGTCCCAGGAATCCGCGAACGGGCGAATCGATCTTTCCGGGCTTCGCGAAAGGCTCGGAAGCGGGGTGGACGGGCATGGTCCGACCGACAACGGCCGCCTCCGGTCTGCTCGTCTACTTCTCCAATCTCGTCTACCAGGACCCGAAATGGGATCTCCGGTCGTTCAACTTCGACAGCGACATGGAGCATACCGACCAGACGATCGGGCGACTTGGGAACGCCACGTCCACCGACTACGCGGCGGCGATTCGACGCGGCGTCAAGATCATCCAGTATCACGGCTGGAACGATCAGACGCTGCAACCGGAATACAGTCCCACGTACTACGAGCAGCTCGCGAAGGCGAACGGCGGCCTCGAGCAGACGCAGCGCTTCTATCGACTGTTCATGGTGCCTGGCATGAATCACTGCAGCGGCGGGATCGGCGCATCGAATTTTGGCGGCGGCGGGCAGCAGATACCGCCGGTGCGCGACGCGGCGCACGATCTGCAGACGGCTCTGGAGAATTGGGTGGAACGCGGTACCGCGCCGACGCAATTCATCGGGACCAAGTTCACCGACAACCAGGCCACCACCAGGACCGTCCAGTACACCCGTCCGGTGTGTCTCTATCCGACCGTGCCTCGCTACAAGGGGGCGGGCGATCCGAATGACGCCGCAAACTTCGCGTGCGTTCGCTAGAGGACGACCACGGCGACCCGGTTGTTCAAAAAGGTCCGGGGAAGACTTTGGCCGCACCCGGCGGACCTGGGGTATAACGGTGCTCACCCGGGGGCCGCGATCGAAATCCCGGATCATGACCGAGGGG
>JAYVMG010000371.1:0-3218 GCA_043759095.1 Acidobacteriota bacterium
CCGTGCATCAGGCGGGGCGCGCGCTGGACGCGGCCGCCAAAGACCTCGCCGATCGCCTGGTGGCCCAGGCACACGCCGAGGATTGGCACGACGCCCGAAAGCCCGCGGATGACGTCCTCGGAGATCCCCGCGTCCTTGGGCTCGCCAGGGCCCGGCGAGATGACGATTCCCTCGGGCGCAAGCGCGCGGATGGCGTCGGGTGTCACGGCGTCGTTGCGATGCACGACGACCTTTGCGCCCAGCGTGCCAAGGTACTGGACGAGGTTGTAGGTGAACGAGTCGTAGTTGTCGATGACTAAGACCATTTAGAGTCCTGCCTGCGCAAGCTCCAGGGCTCGGAGAAGCGCCTTGGCCTTGTCGCGCGTCTCCTCGTACTCCGCGGCCGGGTTCGAATCCATCACGATCCCGGCGCCGGCCTGCACGTAGGCTTTGCCGTTGGACATGATCACCGTGCGGATCGCGATGCAGAAGTCGAGATTGCCGGCGAAGTCGACGTAGCCGACCGCGCCTGCGTAGAGGCCACGGCCGGACGGCTCGAGTTCCCGAATGATCTGCATCGCGCGGACCTTCGGCGCGCCGGAGACCGTGCCCGCCGGGAAACACGAGACGAGCGCGTCGAGGCGATCGCGGTCGTCGGCGAGCTTTCCCTCCACGATCGACGTCAGGTGCATGACGTGCGAGAAACGCTCGAGCCCCATGAACTGCGGCACGCGCACAGATCCGTACTCGCAGACACGCCCGACATCGTTGCGGCCGAGATCCACGAGCATCACGTGCTCGGCCCGTTCCTTCTCGTTCCGCTTCAACTCCTCGGCGAGACGCATGTCTTCTTCGTCGTTGCGGCCGCGTCGGCGCGTGCCGGCAATCGGATGCGTTTCCACACGCGACCCTTCCACGCGCACCAGCATCTCGGGCGACGAACCGACGACCGACACGCCACCCATGCGGATGAAATACATGTACGGCGACGGGTTCACGTGCCGCAGCGCGCGATACACCGTGAACGGCTCCGCCGCCACGTCCGCTACGAACCGCTGCGATAACACGACCTGATAGATATCGCCCGCCGCGATGTGTTCCTTGGCCGCGCGCACCTGCTCTTCGAAGCGTTCCTGGGTGTGGTTGGACGTGAAGGTCAGCGCCTCCGACGCTTCGGGACGCTTGTGCGAGAGGTTGCGCTCCAGTTCGCGCTCGAGAAACTGAATCTTCGCGCACGCAAACTGATAGAGCGACTCCAGGTCCTCGTCCGGCGTGATGCGCGCGTTGGCGATGATCAGGATGCGGTGCTGCACGTGATCGAATGCGAGCACCGTGTCGAACAGCATGAACCCGGCATCGTCCGCCGCGTCGGGCGACGATCCGAGATCGCCGAGCGTTGGTTCGAACCACGAGGCCGCGCCATAGCCGAGATAGCCGACGGCTCCACCCGTGAAGCGTGGCAACTCGGGGACGAACGGCGAGCGGAAATCCGCCATCAGTTGTCGCAGCGTATCCACGAACGGCCGTTCGCTTTCGGTCGTCACACCGCCGCGATCGAGCGTCGTCTTGCCGTCCTTCGCCCGCAGGATCAGGAACGGATCCTTGCCGAGGAAAGAATAGCGGCCGACGTGCTCGCCGCCTTCGACGCTTTCCAGCAGGAACGCGTAGTCGGCGTGCTCGGCAATCTTCAGAAATGCCGACACCGGCGTCAGGAGGTCGGCAACGATCTCCTTGCACACCGGCACGAACGTTCCGCGCCGCGCCAGTTCTTTGAACTCGTCAAACGAGGTAATTTTCATCGCGAGCAAACTCCGCCAACCGCTTGAGTGCGGCTTCCCTCATCACACCAGACTGGGGTTTTGTGCCGACCCACCACTGGAACTGTTCCCGGGCCTGCGCCACGAGCATCTCGATGCCGCCAATCGTCTCGCACCCTGCGGCCTCCGCGTCGCGCAGCAACCGGGTGATCGACGGGTTGTAGACGAGGTCGTACACGCACCGGCCCGTGAGCTGATCCGCCGGAATCGGCGTGTCGTCGACCCGCGGATACATCCCGACCGGCGTGCAATTGATCAGCAGATCCCAGCTGCCCGGCTCCGGCGGCCAGGGCCCGAGTTCTGCTGACGTCAGCATCGCCGTTTCTTCAGCTTGAATAGGACTGCGCGCATGCAGGCGGACCCTGCATCCGCTGGAGGCGAGCGCCACCGTCACCGCCCGCGCCGCGCCGCCGGCGCCGAGCACGGACGCGCGCACGCCGTCGAGCGACATGCGTTCCTTCAGCGGCTCCAGAAAGCCGCTCGCGTCGGTGTTGCCGGCGATCCAGCGACCTTGCTCGACGCGGATCGTGTTGATGGCGCCGATGCGGCGGGCCACGGCGTAGATTTCGTCTACCTCGTCACACATCGTGACCTTGAGCGGAATCGTCACGCTCGCGCCGCTGATGCCAAGCGCGCGGCCGAGTGTCGTAAAGTCTTTGGCATCCACGGCGGGAAACGGCAGGTAGACCGCGTCGACGCGGGACGCGCGGAAGGCGGCATTGTGCATTGCCGGCGACACCGAGTTGTGCACGTGTCCGCCAGCGACGCCGTAGATCTCGGTCGTGTCGGTGACCGATCGGAAGTGGTAATCCTTCAACAGCGACTGCGCACTGATCTGCCCCGCCTCGCGCAACGCGCCGGCGTAGGTCCAGATCGAACCGAAGCGGCCGGCCAGCACCCGTGTGGCGAATCCGAACGGCCCCATGCCAATCAGGACCATGCTGCTCTGTTTGCCGGTCTGCGCGCCCAGATCGAGCAGCGGGATGCAGTCGCTGAGGCTGGTCATCTGCGCGGCGATCTTGATCACTTCGGCGCCCGTCGATCGCATCGCATGCATGCGCGCGGTCAGGTCGATCGGCAGGCTGTGGTAATCGTGGGTGGACAGCACGATCCGCCGGCCGCCGGCCTGCGCGATCACATCGTCGAAGCGGGCGCGCCATTCGACGTCGACGTACTCGGCGCCCAGGTTGAGCGCGTCGGTCAGGATCTGCTTGCGATCTTCTTCCGCGCCTTTGAAGCTGCCGCCCTCCCACGCGGGACGGCAGGTCACGATCGCCGGGCGGCGACGCCCTGCGAGCGCACCGGCCGCGCTCGGATCGCTCACGGTGTCGAGACGCAGCTCGATCAGATCGGCATCGGCGACCGCATCGCGTTTTTGACGGAGCTCTGCCGTTGTGGCGGCGGTGACGGTGACGCAGAGCA
>JAYVMG010000372.1:0-3214 GCA_043759095.1 Acidobacteriota bacterium
CCGAAATCCCGTTTGACTCCAATCCGAACTTCCTGAAGTACTCCGCGGACATGAACCTCGGCGAAGTGCTTGGCGTGGCGATCAACTCGAAGGGTCGGATCGTCGTGCTGAACCATCCCGGGAGCGCCGCGTCAGGGCCTGTCTACGGGAATGCGTCGACGCAGCTGTTCGAGTTCGACGCGACCGGAAAGTTCGTCCGGGAGATCGGCAAAGGCGTCTATGGCCTCGCCTACGGGCACGGTATCCGGTTCGACCGGTACGACAACCTCTGGGTCGTCGACAAAGGGACCAACGCGGTGACGAAATTCAACCCGGCCGGCTACACCGTGATGAACCTCGGCCGGCGGCCTGAGGGGCCGGATGATCCCGGCGAATTCTATTACCGGGCCGGCCGCGGTGCGGCGCCCCCGGTGCACGTCGATAACTATTTCCGGCAACCGACCGACGTCGCGTGGGATTCTGACGACAACATCTATGTGACCGACGGCTACACCAATTCGCGAGTAGCGAAGTACGACAAGAACGGGAGCTGGATCAAGTCGTGGGGTTCGCGCGGCTCGGGCGGGCCACATGCCAGCGACAACCCCGGCCAGTTCAATACGCTGCACAACGTTGGTGTCGATCGTCAGAACAATGTGTACGTGGCCGACCGGAACAATCGTCGCATCCAGGTGTTCGATCGCGACGGCAATTTCCAGCGGTTCATCCTCCTGAACGCCACGTACGACAAGAAGCGGCGCCCGGTGCTTGGCAATCTGGCATCGACACGGCCGGACGAGACCCAGCCGTGGACGATTTGCCTCACCAACACCACACCGCAGTATCTCTACACTTCTGACGATGAGCCGGGTCGCATTTACAAATTGACCCTCGACGGCAAGATCCTGGGGACGCTCGGCAAGTCGGGACACGAAGTGAAACAATTCAACTGGATCCACAGTCTCGCCTGTCCGTCGGAGAACGAACTGCTCGTCGCGGACATGAACAACTGGCGCGTGCAGAAACTGACGCTCCATCCGGACAAGAGCGCGACAACAACGGCGGCGAGCAATCGCTAGGGCGCGGACGCGCTGCAGCTCGGCGCCACGCTTCGGTATCCGTTATGAGGACCATTCCGATGGCGCCACGAACGCTGCTCCTCGCCTCAGTTCTCGGTCTGACCGTGATCTCTCTGCGCGCGCAGACCCCGCCGCCGGTCGAATGGCGGGCGTGGGGCGCCGACAAGGCGAGCACGAAGTACTCCCCGCTCGATCAGATCAACAAGGACACGATCACAAATCTGCGGGTGGTGTGGCGCCAGTCGGCGACGCCTGCCGAGATCAGCGAGCGCGCCGCGGTGCGCTCACCCTCGCGCAACTATCAGAACACGCCGCTGATGGCCGGCGGATTGATGTATGTCAGCACCGGGATCGGCACGATCGCAGCGCTCGACCCCGCAACGGGCGCAGTCGTCTGGTTCGACACGCCGCCGCGTGAGACCTCCACGGCCGCCAGCCGCGCCGTGTCGTACTGGACCGACGGCCGCGACGCGCGCGTCATCGGGGTGGTCGGACCGTTTCTCGTCGCGCTGGAAGCGAAGACCGGCACGCGCGTCGAGGGCTTCGGCAACAAGGGCGAAGTAGATCTGCGCGTCGGCGCAAGCCGCCCACTCGACGGCTACAGCTGGCGCTCCGCTCCGATCATCGTGCGCGACGTGATCATCGTTGGCTCGATCGTCCCCGACATCAACAACGCGCAGATGGCCTCGCACATGGAGTCGCCGCCCGGCGACGTCCGCGGCTACGACGTCCGCACCGGCAAGCAACTCTGGACGTTCCACACGATTCCGCAGCCGGGCGAGTTCGGCAACGATACGTGGCTGAAGGATTCATGGGCCTACACCGGGCACACCAACGTGTGGGGCGCGATGAGCGCCGACGAAGATCTCGGCTACGTCTACCTGCCGCTGACGACACCGACCGACGACTGGTATGGGGGCCATCGCCCTGGTCCCGGGCTGTTCGGCGAGAGTATCGTCGCGCTCGACGCCAAGAGCGGCAAGCGCGTGTGGCATTTCCAGGGCGTGCATCACGGGCTGTGGGACTACGATTTCCCCTGCCCCGCCGTACTGGCGGACATCACCGTAAACGGCCGCCGGATCAAAGCGCTCGCGCAGCCGACGAAGCAGGCGTTCCTTTTCGTGCTCGATCGCGTGACCGGCAAACCGATCTGGCCGATCGAGGAGCGTCCGGCGCCGAAGGGCGACGCCCCGGGCGAGTGGTACTCACCGACGCAGCCATTCCCGCTGGACGCGCACGGCAAGCCGTTCGCGTACGATCAGCAGGGCGTGAACGTCGACGACCTGATCGATTTCACGCCCGCGCTGCGGCAAGAGGCGATCAAGATCATTGGCGACTACGCGTACGGGCCGCTCTTTTTCCCGATCGTTGTGCCCGGTCAGGGTATCGGCGAGGGCAAGAAAGGGTCGATTCACATTCCGGGAACGTACGGCGGCACGAACTGGCCGGGTGCAGGGCTCGATCCTGAAACCAACATCCTCTATGTGCCGTCGGCGCACACGCCGATCGTCGCGAAGCTCGTGGCGCCGGATCGGAAAAAATCGGATCTGAACTACGTCCGTGAAGGATTCGAAGCGGCGAAGGGACCGCAAGGGCTTCCGCTCTTCAAGCCGCCGTACGGCCGGCTGGTGGCAATCGACCTCAACAAAGGCGAGATCAAATGGACCGTCGCTAACGGCGACGGACCGCGCGATCATCCCGCAATCAAGGATCTGAACCTGCCTGCACTCGGTAATCCAGGTCGCGTCGGTCCGCTCGTGACGAAAGCGCTCGTCTTCATGGGCGAGGGCTTCGACACGAACAACGGCGGTGGTCCGCCGTTTGGCGGAGGCAAGAAGTTCCGTGCGTTCGACAAGGCAACCGGTAGGGTCGTGTGGGAGACCGAGCTCGAAGGCGGCGCCACGGCTCCGCCGATGACGTATCTCTGGCAGGGCAAGCAGTACATCGTCACTGCGATCGGCTGGGGCGATCATCCTGGCGAACTCGTCGCGTTCGCACTCGCCGACAAGCCTGCTTCGCAGTATTGAAGTACGCGCTGGCGATAGGCGGGCCGGACTCGATCACGCGTTCAGCTCGCCCGTGTCTGGAGCGCCACACTCAGGCCGGTGAACGGGAAGGAGACGAGAACGATGTCGCCGCGTTTATCGCGTGTCGTA
>JAYVMG010000373.1:0-20833 GCA_043759095.1 Acidobacteriota bacterium
GCACGGCGCCTTCAAGAACGATCCCCGCCTGACGCAGAAGGAGATCGACACCATCGTCGCGTGGGTCGATGCCGGATCGCCGAAGGGCGACGACAAGGATCTGCCGCCGGCGCCGACGTTCGCTGAAGGCTGGTCGATCGGTACGCCGGACGCGATCTTCACGATGAACGAGGAGTTCACGATCCCGGCGTCAGGCACGATTCCGTACAAGTACTTCAGCGCGCCGACCGGTCTGACCGAGGACAAATGGATCCAGGCGATCGAGATTCATTCCGCCGCGCGCGCGCAGGTGCATCACGTGCTGGCGTTCACGCAGCCGGCCGGCAGCACACCGAAAGCGGGCGGCGAACTCGGGCCGACCAACATTGGCGGCGTGACGCCGAACAAGCCGGGTCTCGTCTTCGCGCCGGGCATCGCGCGGCTTCTACACGGCAATTCCGACATCGTCATGCAGATCCACTACACGGCGAACGGCGTCGAGGGGAAGGACCGTACGACGGTCGGGGTCATCTACGCGAAGCAGCCACCGACGAAGATGGCGGCGGGCGGCATGGCGATCAATCCGCGGTTCGTGATCCCGGCCAACGACGGCAACGCGGAAGTCCGCGCCGTCACGCCGATCAACACAGACACGATCGTCACGTCGATGACGCCGCACATGCACGTGCGCGGCAAGGACATGACCTACATCGCGCACTATCCGGACGGGACGGACGAGACGCTGCTGTCGGTGCCGAAGTACGACTTCAACTGGCAGATCAGCTACGAGCTGGCGACGCCGAAAGTGCTGCCGAAGGGCACCAAGCTCGAGGTCATCGCGCACTACGACAACTCGACCGGCAACAAGTTCAACCCGGACCCGACCAAAGACGTGCGGTGGGGCGATCAGACGTGGGAAGAGATGATGATCGGCTTCTTCTCGACGGTTGCGCCGCCGACGGCAGCGAAGACTTCGCAGCAACAGTAAAGCTAAAACCGAAAAGCTAACACTGAAAAGCCAAGACTGAAACGTGAAGGCCGCTCTTCACCTTTCGGTTTTGGCTTTTAGCTTTTAGGTTTACATGGTCGGCTGCGGCTTGCACCCATCCACGAACTGCTTCTTGATCGACGCTGGCTTGTCGATCGTCCTGAAAAAGCTCTCCACGTAATCCTTCATCTCCGTCCGCGCGGCGGCGTCCAGATCGCGCAGCGACTGGAGCAGCGCCAGTATTTCGCCGCGCTTGGCGAGGAACGGCGCCGCTGCCGCGTTGAATTCTTCGATCGTCCGGCATGGGCCTCGATAGAGCCGATCCTGAACGGTTCTGAGTCCGAGCCGGCGATCGGGGATCGCGTAGGGCGCATGCACGAAGCCTGAGAGATCAAAGTCGTACGGCACGAGGAACAGCGTGCGGTCCGGCTTCTGGACGAGGCGGACGTTGTGCAGCGCAAAGATCGACATGTCCGTGTTGCCGACCAGGAACTCGTACAGCATCGCCCGCGTCAGTGTTTCCTGGTCGAGGTCCTTGAACGAGACGCGTGCGATCTCGACGACGCGTCCTTCGTTGCGGCGGGCCACGTCGTTTTCGTGCTCGATGAACAACGCGAAGCGCGGCGAGCTCTTCTTCTTCGATTTCTCGTCCGTGTACGTGGCCCGCGCCAGCCGCGCGCGAAACGCCAGCGGCGTCACCAGGTGGAACAGCGGGTACGACAGGTATTCGCGGAGGGTGACCTGCTCGTACTCCTTCGAGTCCTCGCATCCGGTGCCGAGCTTCAGCGTCGTCTGGCCATCGAACGGCGTGCCCGCGAGTCCCTCTTTGGGGAACTCGACGCGCAGTGGGACCACCGCGCAGTTGCGCGCCATCCGCCGAAAATGTCCGCGCGCGCTCAGCTTGACGTCGATGTTTCTCGGCGCGCCGTCTGACGCCGCCACCGTCAGTGTCGCCGGATACCGGGTCCTGCTTTCCGGATTGCGGTCCTTGTTGATGGCCGTGAAATTCGCGGTGAGCGTGAAATCGAGCGGGGCGGTGTTCAGGAACAGCGGGCGTGCCTCGGCCTCTTCCCGGCGGGCCTTGAGCGCGTCGGCGTCCGGCCACGGTTCAGCGAGCTTGAGGAGCGGATTCTTCTTCTTCGGCGGAGACGGCGGCGCTGTGCTTTGCGCGTGCGGTACGTTGACGGCAGCCGACAGCAGAATGACGATGGCGAGCAGCAACGCCGCAAAGCGAACACTCATCATTGGGTGGATTGTATACTCACGACCTATCGTTCGCGGAAAGACCATCAATGTGAGATCGCAGATCAAAGAAGGGCCACAGAGTCACCGAGACACAGAGGCGCGAAACAGGTTCGACGGATCGGCCGGCGCAGCCGGCAGGTTGGCGCGGCCGGATCGGACGACGATGCGAGCCGAGGAGTACGTGGATATCGGCTCGTGTCGTCGCCCGACGCCGGCCGGGCGCGTCGCGTCGCGACGCCCGTCGAACCACTCCTCGCGCTGTGGCCTTCGCGTGCTTTGCGGCCTGGGCGTTCCCGGGCTCTGTGGCTCTGTGACTCTGTGGCCCGTTCTTGTTGTCGCGCTGTTCGCCGCGAGCGGGTGCCGTCGCGCGCCGGCGCCGGCGTTGCCGCCGCTGGTGGCGCAGGTGTCTGGCTCTGTCGCCGTGGCTGGGCTCACTGCGCCCGTGCGCATCGTCCGCGATACGTGGGGCGTCCCGCACATCTACGCGCGGAATCAGGACGATCTGTTTTTCGCGCAGGGCTTCACGCAGGCGCAGGACCGCTTGTTTCAGATGGACCTGTGGCGGAGATCCGCGCAAGGGCGGTTGTCCGAGGTGCTGGGTCCGAACTTTATCGAGCGCGATGCGATGACGCGCCGCATGCAGTATCGCGGCGATCTCGACGCGGAGTGGGCGAGCTACGGTCCGGACATGAAGGCGATTGCGGAGGCGTTTGTTCGCGGCGTGAATGCCTGGGTGGCGTTGGCGCGCGAGCGGTCGCCGGAGGAATTCGTGCTGGCAGGCTGGAAGCCGGAGCTGTGGTCGGCAATGGATCTGCTGAACCGCACGGACGCCTTCGTGGCCAGCGGCGACGCGATTGACGAGACGTTTCGCGCCCGCCTGATCGTGACCGTCGGGCTGGCGCGCGCGCGGCAGCTGTTGCCCGAGGAGCGAACACTCGACGTGCCGTCAGGCGTGGACATGGCGACGATCCCGTATCTGGTCGCTGACGCGATTCGGCGGGTCGGCACGCCGCCGTTCTTTCTCGGGCTCGCGGCGCCCGTGGTTGAAGGCGCCGTCCGGATGCCGTCGATCGATCGTGAGCCTGCGCGACCACTTGATCAACCGTCGCCGCGCTATCTCGTGCACCTGATCGCGCCGGGCTGGAACGTGATCGGCGCCACGGCTCCCTGGCGTCCCGGCGTCGCAGAAGGCCACAACGAGCGGATCGCCTGGACCGCCGAACACTTCGAAGCGGACACGCAGGACGTGTACGTCGAGAAAGTGAACCCGGCGAACCCGCATCAAGTCGAGGACGCCGGCCGCTGGGTGGACATCGACACGCGCAAGGACTGGATCGCGGTGCGCGGCCGCAACACGCCGGTCGATTTCGCGCGCGAGACGACGAGGCACGGCGTGATCGTCGCGTCGGATCGCGAACGTCATCTGGCGTTTGCCGTCCGGTGGGCCGGAGCCGAGGCGGGCACAGCCACGGAACTGGCGTCACCCGCGATCGATCGCGCGACCTCGCTGCAGGAGTTCCGATCCACGCTCGCGCGCTGGAAGATGCCGGCGCGGACGATGACGTACGCGGACGCCGACGGTCAGCGCGGATTTCAGGTGGCCGCGCTGGCGCCGGTCCGGCTCGGTTGGACCGGTGCGACACCTGCGCCGGGATGGTCGGCGGCCGCCGAGTGGACAGGCTGGAAGTCCCTCGACGATCTGCCCCACGGGGCAGGTGCGCCGAACGTCGCAGCAACCGATGCGCACGCCGCATCCAGAATGATCCTCGAAGCCGCGCGTCTGCATCCCGATCGCGCGGATGCATGGCTGCAGGCGCTCAGCGATTCGTCTTCGTCCGCCGGTTCCATCATCGCTCAGCGCGCTGTGCTGGTTGACGCGCTGGCCGAGGCGCTGCGCGATGGTCCGTTGCCGACGGACGCGCCGGTACTCTTCGCGCACCCGCTCGGCGTGACGGACGCCGCGCGGCGCCGCTTCAACGTCGCTGCGCACATGCCCGCCGGCGCGCGGCGATTCGCAATCATGTCCACCCCGGCTGATTGGGATCGATCGGTGGCGATGAACGCGCCGGGACAGTCGGGATCACTCGACAGCGGGCACTACGCGGATCTCGTGACGCGCTGGGCCGCCGGTGAATTCTTCCCGCTGGCGTTCAGTGAACGAGCGGTTCAGGCTGCCGCCGACGCGACGCTGATACTGACACCCAGATAAGACCGCAAGGCTGAAGCCTTGCGCCACTTACCGAAAAAATCCGCGCGTCTTGCTGGCGTGTCCGTCATTCTTGACCGGCGTGATGCGCAGCAGCTTGCACAGCAGCTCGTAGACGTGGACGTTCTCGAACGCCGGGACGAGGATGCCGCGGCGGAGGGTGGGACCGGCCGCGACAAACAGCGCCTGCATGTTGCGGTTGGCTGGATCGTACCCGTGCGCGCCGGCACCCAGTTCCTTTTCGGTCAGGCGCTGGCCGGACGTCACCGACCAGCCATCGTCCGGGATGCCGATGATCGGCGGAATCCTCGGGTTGTCGCGAAAATGCAGACGCGACGGCAGCTGTTCGCGTTTGTAGATCGCCAGCGCCGGATGCTTGCCGTGCAGACGGCGATAGAGCGCGTCGACGTCACCATCGCGCGGCGTCACGAACAGCAGGCCGCCGGATTCGGTGATATCGACGGTGCTCAGGTCGATCAGCGTGTCGAGGTACACCACCCGGTCGTAGGAGAGCGGCGCCATGCCGTGATCTGAAACGACGACGATGCTGGTGTGATCCTCGAGCCCAAGACGCCGGACGCCGGCCACCAGTTGTCCAAGCGCATCATCCAGATGCGCGGCT
The DNA here is from genome assembly GCA_043759095.1 of Acidobacteriota bacterium. Taxonomy (GTDB): domain Bacteria; phylum Acidobacteriota; class Vicinamibacteria; order Vicinamibacterales; family CAVVIG01; genus CAVQFC01. The sequence goes on from JAYVMG010000373.1 coordinate 5,041, forward strand.
GCGGTGACGAGTTCAGGAGAGGCGACGCCGAAGTCGTGGCCGGCAGTGTCGACTTCGTCGAAGTAGACGGTGATGAACGATGGCCGCTCGGCTTCCGGCAGCGCGAGCCACGCCATCGTTTGCGCCACGCGATCCGCCGTTAGAAACTTCTTGTCGTACGGCTTCCAGTAGGTCGGCCGCACACCGCCAATCGCCACTTCGGTTCCCGGCCAGAACATCGTTGCCGCGCGGCGACCCTGGCGGATCGCGGTCACCCACAGCGGCTCGGCGTTCCACCACGCGGCATCCTTCGCCGTCTCCGCGGACATGCTGAATCGCTCGGGCATCGACGGGTCGCGCATCGTGTTCGCGATGATGCCGTGATGCGCCGGGTACAGGCCGGTGACGAGCGTGTAGTGGTTGGGGAAGGTGAGCGCCGGAAACGACGGGATCAGTCTCTTCGCGTGGACGCCACGCTCGGCGAGCGCGTGGAGGTTCGGCGAGGGCACACGGTCGAAGTAATCGGCGCGCCAGCCGTCGAACGAGATGAGGATCAGGATCGGCGGCGGGTCCGCGCGGCGCTGCGCGGCCGGCACGGCGCAGGCGAACGCCAGGGCCAGCAGGATGACGAATCGGTGTCGCTGAGTCCAGCGCGACATCAGTTACATGATGTCGTCCGGATCGGTCACCGCAGGCGCGATCGCGATGGTGCGCACGGGGCTCGTAATGATGAAGCCGCGGTCGGTGCCGAGTTCCAGGCGAAAGCCAACGTGCACGCTTCGCAGTTTCAGGAAACTGCCGCCGAGCGAACTGCCCGCGAGCCGGGCCTGTGTGAAGACGGGGAAGAACGCGCCGCCGCGGACCAGCACCTGTGCGTGAGCGGGTGCGATCACGATGATCTCGTAGGTGCTGTTGGCCGTCGTGATGATCAGCCGCTCGAGCGCGGCGAGGTCGCCAACGCACACGCCGTCCCGCCAGTCGTGGGCGCTCCAGGAACTCAGCACGCCCGATGTGGGAACGGCAATGGGGAGTACGGCTGACCTCGCGTGGTCGGGTGTCATTGAACCTGATGGCAATGATAGCAGCCCAGTGCGCGACGGGACCGGTTGTATTCGTACGATTGCGTGAAATCGTACGGCAGCAGGACCTGTGGAATCACGGGACCCGGATTACGACGGCGTCTTGCCGAAGTTGACCTTCGGCGCCTGTTTCGCCTCGGCCGGCACTTCGTAGAACGGGTAGTCCTTGAAGCTGAACATCTTGGCCGTCATGTTTCCCGGAAACTGGCGCCGCGACGTGTTGTAGACGCGCACCGCGTCGTTGTAGCGCATGCGTTCAACCGCGAGACGGTTTTCGGTGCCCGACAACTCGTCCATCAGCCGATTGAACTGTTCGTTCGACTTCAGCTGAGGGTAGTTCTCGACGACGGCGAGGAGCCGGCCGAGAGCGGATGACTGACGGTTGGCCGCCGCGATCGATTCGTCCGGCGACTTGGCCGCGAGCAGTTGCGACCGCGCGTCGGCGATGTCCTTGTAGACGGCCTCTTCGTGCTGCGCGAATCCCTTGGTCGTCTCGACGAGATTCGGAATCAGGTCGTTGCGCCGCTGGAGCTGGTTCTCGACCTGCGCCCACTGCGCCTTGACGGTCTCTTCCTGAGACACGAATGAGTTGTACGAACAGCCAGTCAGCGGGAGTACCGCCACCGTCAGCGCGACCATCTGCATCAGCGTTCTGCGCGTCATCGTCATAGTTCCTTTTTGCTATTAGCCTTCAGCCCTAAGCCCTATTTCTATTTTACCAATTGGAGCCGCCGCCCCCGCCGCCGCTGCTGCCGCCCCCAAAACCTCCGAATCCACCACCACCGCCGCCACCGCCGCCGCCGAAACCACCGCCGAAACCGCCACCAAACGGGCCAACACCGCTGGACCAGCCTCCACTCCGGAACCCGCTACCGCCACCGCCGCCGAGACGGCTCGCGATCAATATGACGATGAACACGATGAGGGGGACCCAGACAGGCGTCGAGCTTCCGGTGCGCTGGCGCGTGGACTGACGCGGTACACGGACGCCTTCAAGCGTCACGCCACGTCCTTGCGCGATGCGCCCGATGATGCGCTCCGTGCCTGCACTCATTCCCGGGCCGTACTGACCGTTCCTGAAAAACGGCGTCATCACGCCACGGCTCGTCTCGCCGGCGAAACCGTCGGTGACCCATTGCTCGAGGTCGTACCCGACTTCCACCCACACGCGGCGTTCCTTCAGCGCGAGGAGGATCAGTAGGCCGTTGTTCTTACTCTTCTGCCCGATGCCTTTGCCGTTGTTCGCGAACAGCTTGACCGCATATTCCCTGATGTCACCGTACGGTTCGATCGTCGGCACGGTGGCGACGACGACGATGTCGGTGGTCGCGGCCTGGAGCGTGCGAATCATCCGGTCCATCGCGCCAGCGCTGTCGGCGTCGATCACGTGCGCGAAGTCGTTCACCGACTGGGTCAGTTCTGGCAGGGGACTAGGGGCTGGGGTCTGGGGGCTGGCCGGGCGCGGGACTGCGAGCGCCAGAAAAAGGCTAAGGGCTAAGGGCGCCCTGAGCCCTGAGCCCTGAGCCCTACCAGGCGAAGCCGTCGTCACCGAGCGCTCCACCCGTCCACGTACTGCACCAGCTTCTGCACCGCTTCGAGGTACGAGGGGAACAGCCGGTCGGCGTCAGCGGACGAGATGTCGTGGACGCTCACCAACGTGATCATCTGGCTCACCGCGCCGCCTGGCAGGTCGATAAGGCGTTCCACCTGTCGCGCCGCCGCGGCCACATCGTCGGTGGCGTGGCCTTCGAGTCGCGCGATGCTCGAGACGAGGCCGGCGAACGCCGCAGCGGAGCGGACGATCAGCACGGCCAGGGCGTCAGAGCGGCCGCGCGTTTCGAGAAACCCTTCGCGCAGGTGGAGCAGGTGGCTGCGCGCCTGGACTTCGCACGCGCGCCGCACATCCACAGGATCGACGACGAGCGACGCGAACGGATCCGCGCCGGAGACGAGCGTGTGGTCCGCGAGGATCGCGCCGAACTCCAGAGGGAATGCGTCGAGCGACTGCTCGAACTCGTGCGCGGCGAAGAGCAGCGGGGTGGCGAGGCCGGCGTCGTGCCAGGTCTCGACGCGGCCGGCGCAGCCGCGCAGATCGTCAGGCGTCAGCGACTCGACGACCGCCAGCGTCCGCGTGGGCGGATCCTGATGACCGTGTGATGCGTGGGCGCCGCGATGCTCGCCGTGCGCGTGACTGGCGGCGTGCGCGCGCTGACCGTAGACCGCGAGCGATTGCAGCCGGCTGCCGAAAACGGCGCGGAGTTCACGCTCCAGGGTCTGCACGGCGTCTGAGATGACCATCTACTTATTCTACGGTCTCTCGAGGCCGCAGGTTCGAACCGGTGACTCAGGACCAAGGCCAACGACCAACGACTACAATGTTGGGCGATGCGTCTGCGCAAGTTGAACGTCGGCTGCTTCGGCGGCGGCACGGGATTGCCGAGTTTGCTCGGCGGGTTGAAGCAGAATCCGTGGCTCCACCTCAACGCCGTCGTCACGATGTTCGACAGCGGTGGGAGTTCCGGGCAGTTACGCGATGAGCTGGGCGTCCTGCCGCCCGGCGACATCCTGAAATGCGCGCTCGCCCTCGCGCGCAACGCCCGTGAGGCGCGCCGGGTGTTGCTGGCGCGCCTGCCGACGCTGGAGCACGCGAAGCTTGGCGGCCATACCGGCGGCAACCTGTTGCTGTCGATGATGCAGAGTTACAGCGGCGACTTTCTCGACGCGATCGACGGACTGCGCGCGCTGCTCGGCTGCCGCGGGAATGTGTGGCCGGTCAGCGTCGAGCACGCGTCGGTGTGCGCCGAATACGGCGACGGGTCGGAGACCCGCGGCGAGGTCGAAGTCGACGCAGGGCAGACGTCCGGGCAGTTCGTCCGGCGGATCTGGCTCGAGCCTGCGGTGTCGATTCACCCGGCCGTGGCGAAAGCGATCGGCGAGTTCGACGCCGTGATCATCGGTCCCGGCAGTTTCTACACGAGCCTGATGCCGATCTTCCTCGTCGGCGGCGTCGCCGAGGCCCTCGCCAACATGAAAGGGCCGATCGTCCTCATCGCGAACCTGCTCACAGAAGGGCGCGGCATGCTCGGGTTCACGGCCGCGGACGCAGTGGCCCGCATCGAGAGAGCCACAAGGCGGAACGTCGACGTCGTTATCGCCAACATGAAGTGGCCGTCGCCGGAAGTGCTTGGCCGCTACGCACAGGAGCACAAGGAGCCGCTCGCGCCGGGCAAACTACCGCCGCATTGCGAGCTGGTCGGCGGCGAACTCTGGACAGGTGAAATCGCACGACACGATCGCCTGCGCCTGGCGTACGCGGTGTGGAGCGTGTTGTCCAAACGGCTGCTCGTTGACGGATAGTGAAAAAACCGCAGAGTCCGCGGTTGTTTCTTACTCACCGTGTGACGAGATCCGCCACTGAGAACAGGCGCCCGCCGCGCATGACTCGCTTTACGTCTCGCGTGTTACGAATGTCGGCCAGCGGATCGCTGCCGAGAAATGCCAAGTCAGCCAGCTTGCCGAGTTCGATCGTCCCGATTTCGTTGTCGATTCCGAGCGCCTGCGCGGCGTTGACCGTCGCGGTCTGCAGGGCCTGAAACGGCGTGAGCCCCGCATGCACGTACGACTCGAGTTCGACATGCAGTCCGAGTCCGTAAGGCACGATCGGCGAGTCAGTGCCGGCGATAATTTTCCCGCCTCCCGCCGACACGGCTTTCAGCGTCGCTTCGTATGGTGTGATCGCCTGGTCGAGCGCCGGGTCCGGCCGCGTCGTTGCCATGTCCGTGAGCCGCGCGATGAGCGGAGGGGGATAGAGGGCGAGCCGCGGATCGAACAGCAGCGTCTTGTCGCCCGTCTCCCGCGCGTTGAACGCGCCCATGATGCCGATCGTCGGTGTGAGGGTAACGCCGGATTTCGCCAGCAGATCGATGACGTCCTTGTACGCGCGGCCTGTCGCGCTCAGTTTCGGTGAGTAACCGCGCCGGCTCGTGCTGCCGAGATGCTCGACGCCGTCGACCCCAAAGGCGATCGCCGGATAGATCTCGTGCGACGTGACCGGCTTGTTCAGCGCGTGCGCGAAGTCGACGACGCCCTTCTGCAGACGGTCAGGTAGCCGCACGTAGGTCTTGAAGAAATCCACGCCGAGCGTCGAGGCGCGATCGAGTTCCTGCGCGAGCTGCTGTTCCGATGTGATGGCCGCGCCGCCGGGGTAGTAGATGCGGGCGCCGTCGAACGGATCGCCGGCGAGGAAGACGCGCGGCCCCGGCCGGCGGCCGGCGTCGAAGGCCTCGCGCTGCTCCAGCCCCGCGTACGGATTGATCGACGGAATCCGCAGGCTGGTAATCCCGTAGGCCAGCCAGACGCTGCCGAAGGTCCGCCCATACCCATCGTCGAGATGCGCGTGCATGTCGACCAGTCCGGGCATGACGAACTCGTTGGAGGCATCGACCACCGCGCCGACGTGGAGGTCGTCGCGATGCGCTTCGATACTGCGGATCACGCCCGATTCGATCACGATGTCCGACTCGCCACGCATCGCTTCGAGGACGCCGTCCAGCACATGACCCGCGTGGACGACGATGCGCCCAGGTGTGGCGCCGTTGCGCCAGGTGAGATCGAGTGGGATCGGATCGGGCAGGCTCCCGTCGGTGAGAATGCGGCGCAGTCCTTTCGGCGTCTGATAGACGATGTGCGTCGAGTCGCTTTCCCAGCTCGGTGATCCCGGCTGATCGGTAGCGACTGCGTGCGGCGGCCCGGTGGCGCCGCCCCGTTCGTCCACCGGCACGACCCACAACGTGCCTTCGGTGACGAACGCCATGTGGAATCCATCGGGCGACCAGACGGGGCCGGTGTCCTGTCGGTTACCCGCTGAATGTTCGAGGTCGATCGTCGACGAGGAAGCGCCGCTCGTGTTCGAGCTGAACAGGAGGATCTGATTGAGCCCTTCGCGATAGCGATCCGAATAGGGAAACAAACTGCCGACGGCAATCGAACTGCTGTCGGCAGACCAGGTCGGCCGGCCCAGTTCGCCCGGTGTCGACGAGGCGAAATTGAAATTGTGCGTGTCGCGCTGCAGCGTGATCGTCGTCAACGTGCGATGGTCGACGAGATACGCGATGTGGTTGCCGTCAGGAGACCACGCGGGGCCAGACACCGCACCGTGCTCTTCGGTGAGCTGCGCATCCGCATTCGTCCGGAAGTCGTGGACCCAGAGATCCATGTGGCCGCCACGGTCGCTGGCAAACGCCAGACGCGTGCTGTCCGGTGACCACGCCGGATCGATGTCCACGGCGGGATCGTTGGTGATCGCCACCGGCTGACCGCCCAGGGGGAGGACCCAGAGATCACCCATCGCGGTGAACGCGATCGCCTGGCCGTTGGGCGAGACGACGGGATTCACGACGCCGGTGACCTTCTGCGGATCGTTCGGCTCGAGCTCGCGGTGCGCGATTGTGTAGGTGCTGCGCAGGAGGGAAACCTTCGCGGTGAACGGGATGATCGACGTGCCGCCGGTCAGCGATCGGCGCTTGATGTGACCGTCGGCGGTGTAGATAAACGCGGTCCTCGACACCCAGCTTGGCCTGAACGGAAAGACATCTTCATTCGCACCGCTCACGGCGCGACCGCTCAAGCCGAGATGACCTGTGGCGGTGGTGTAGGCGACCTGCGTGCCGTCAGGGTTCCATGCAGATCCGGCCGGCATACCTGTGTCTCTCGCATCCCAAATCATCCGCTCGCCGCCGCCCGCAGACACCGCCCACAACCCCGGCGTCGCATTGCGCCGATCGTCGGCGGAGCTGCCACTCTCGTGATCGCGCGAGGCGAACGTGATCTCCTGATCATTGGGTGACCATGTCGGCATGGCGCCGTCGCGCGTGCTCACCCGCCGCATGTCGCCGGTGGCCAGCGTCACCTCCCAGATCGTGTAGGTGCCGCCGAATCGATCGGACGAGAAGGCGATGCGCGATCCATCGTGCGACCACGAGGGCTCGCGGTCGTCGAACACACCGTGGGTGATCGCCCTGGCGTCGCCGCCCTCGCGCGGGATGACGTAAATGTGCCACGTGCCGTCTTCGTAGCCTTGAAACGCGATCGATTGGCTGTCGGGTGACCACGTGGGCTGACGCGCTTCGAGGAACTCCGGTGTGATACGTTTCGCTTCGCCGCCGCGCATCGGCAGCACCCAGATGCCGCCGAGGAGATCGATCGCGATCGACCGCCCGTCGGGTGACGCCGCGGCCGCCATGGACGTGCCTTCGGTGAGGGTGAGATCGACCTGGCGGGTGGTCGGTACATCCTGCCCGCCGAACAGCGCGATGGTCAGCGCACTACACAGCGCGAGACGATTCAACCTATTTCTTTTTCTTGGTCTGCGGTTTCCGCGATTTCTGCGTTGCCCGTCGTGGCGCCGCTTTTGTGTCGCGCGCAGACTTGAGTGCAGCCGCGCGTGCGATGATCTGCTCGAACATCTTGCCCGTGTCACCGCCCTTTGCGGGCCGGTTCGTGTGCCAGATCGCCGGATGATCTTCCGCGAGGATGTCCTCGAAGTCGCCGTCGCTTTTCACACTCCGCGGCGCGAACTCGGCGATGTCGAGTTCGCCGGCCCAGTCGTCGCGATGCTTGATCAGTAGCCAGCTGCGATCGCCACTGCCTTCGCGCGCACCGTGGAATCGGCCACTGGTCTTCACCAGCACCCACGACCCTTTCAGTTTGTAGCCGTCCAACGTGAACTTCAGGTCGCCCTTCTTCAGCGCCGCATCCACATCGTCCTGCTCGGGCGTCCAGGTGCCGCGATCCCAGAGCATCACGATGCCGGCGCCGTAGCCTTCCGGGATGACGCCCTCGAACTCGCCGTACGCAAACGGATGATCCTCGGTGTGCATCGCCAGCCGTTTCGTTGTCGGATCGAGCGACGGTCCCTTCGGCACGGCCCACGACATCAGCACCCCGTTGTGCTCCAGGCGCAGGTCGTAGTGCAGGTGGCTGGCCAGATGTTTCTGCACGCAGAAAAAGCGTTCGGTGCGCGTCGGCGCAACCGTGCCTTCCGGTTCGGGGGTCTTCTTGAAGTCGCGCTTGCGTTTGTATTCGTCGAGCGCCACTACCGCACGCCGTCCATCAGCCGCTTGACCGGCTTCACGAGCGCGAACACGATCGCGGAGGTCACGAACAAAATGATCGCCACTTCGCTGAACAGCTGGTGGAGCGGCATCGTGCTGAAGAATCCCGCCGCCCATCCCGCCAGCTTGTTGCCGAATGCGTTCGAGAGCAGCCAGACGCCCATCATCAGTCCGACGATTCGAGGCGGCGACAGCTTCGTCACGGCGCTGAGCCCCACGGGATACAGACACAGCTCGCCGAGCTCGGAGATGCCGTAGGACACGATCAACCACCAGGGGCTGACGCGCACGCCCGCGGCGCTTTGCGCGCTCGAACCGGCCGGCGCCAGCACGAGAAAGGCGAGGCCCATGAACAGCACACCGATCGCAAGCTTGGCCGGCACCGACGGCTCGTGCCGTCCGAGCCGCATCCACATCCACGCAAACAGCGGCGCGAGCAGGATCACGAACACCGGCTGCACCGACTGGAACCACGACGAAGGAAAGGAGACGCCGAACAGTTCATTGCGCGTGTAACGATCGGCAAACAGGTTGAGCGTCGACCCGGCCTGTTCATAGGCGCCCCAGAACAGGATTGCGACGAGGAAGAAAATGAAGATCGCACCCATGCGTTTCCATTCGGCGGTCGTGAATCCCCGCGACGGCGATGCGGCGGCCAGCGCGGCGCCGGCCTTCTGACGTTGCGTGGCGGCGGCGAGATGTTTCCGACCGACGACGTACTGGATGAGGCCCGCCGTCATGCCGACTCCGGCCGCCGCAAAGCCGAGGTGCCAGTCGACGCGCTGCGCCAGATAGCCGGCAATGAGCGGCCCGAACAGCGCGCCGAGGTTGATGCCCATGTAGAAGATCGAGAAGCCCGCGTCACGCCGGGCATCGCCCGGCTCGTAGAGCGATCCGACCATGGTGCTCGCGTTCGGTTTGAGCAGGCCGGTGCCGACGACAATCAACGCGAGGCCGGCGTAGAAGAAGGGCAGCGCCTTGAACGCGAGCGCGAAGTGGCCGATTGCGATGATGATTCCGCCGATGAGCACGCTGTTGTACTGCCCGAGGAGCCGATCGGCGACGATGCCGCCGAGGATTGCCGCTCCCCAGACGCTGCCGGTGTACGTGCCGTAGATCGACGCAGCGTCCGCGTCGGCAAACCCCAGCCCTCCCGCAGATGCCGGGGCCACCATGTACAGCATGAGGAACGCGCGCATGCCGTAGTAGCTGAAACGTTCCCACATCTCGGTGAAGAAGAGGGTGGAGAGTCCGCGCGGGTGACCGAAAAACGCGTGATCCGAGGGGCGCGCGTCCGCTGCAACAGGCATGGTGGAACGAAGAATACAATGATTGTGTCGACATGCGCAGCGCGCTTCTGATCAGCACCTACGAGATGGGACGGCAGCCGTTTGGGCTGGCGTCGGCGGCTGCATGGCTGCGCGCGGACGGCTGGACGGTCGACTGTGTGGATGCGGCGAAGGAGAAACTGCGCATCGATCGTCTCCACGGGCCGGATCTCATCGCGTTTCACCTGCCGATGCACACGGCCACGCGCCTGGCGGGACCGGTGATTGCCGCCGCGCGCCGCGTGAACCGGTCCGCGCGCATTTGCGCGTTCGGGTTGTACGCGCCGCTCAATACTGACTGGCTGCGCAAGCTTGGCGTCGACGATGTGCTGGGGGGGGAGTTCGAGGAAGAGCTGGCGGCCATCGCGAGGTCGCTGCCACGCGGCGTCGCAGATGAGAGTGGCGCACGACTTCAGTCGTGCGATGACACCGCTGGACTAAAGTTCCGCGCCACACCCTTGCCGCGGATTCACTTCCTCGTCCCCGATCGGACAGGCCTCCCGCCGCTCTCGCGCTACGCGACCCTGCAGATGCCGGACGGCGAGCGCCGGCTTGTCGGCTACACGGAAGCGAGCCGCGGCTGTCGGCACCTGTGCCGGCATTGTCCGGTCGTGCCGATCTACCAGGGACAGTTTCGCGTCGTGCAGCCCGACGTCGTGCTGGCCGATGTGGCCGCGCAAGTGGCGGCGGGCGCGCAGCACATCACGTTTGGTGACCCTGATTTCTTCAACGGTCCTACACACGCGATGCGCATCGTCTCGGCGCTGCAGGCGGCGCATCCGGGCGTCAGCTACGACGTGACGATCAAGGTCGAGCATCTGCTGAAGCAGCGCGACCTGATCCCGCAACTGGCGGCCACCGGCTGCGCGTTCGTCACGAGCGCGATCGAGTCGCTCGACGATGGCGTGCTGTCGATCTTCGACAAAGGGCACACGCGCGCCGATGTCCTGGACGCCGTTGCGCTCTGCCGCGACGCCGGCGTCACGCTGGTGCCGACCTTCGTCGCGTTTCACCCCTGGCTGACGCTCGCGTCGTACTGCGATCTGCTCGACACGGTAGAGCAACTCGATCTGGTGGATCACCTGTCGCCGATCCAGCTCGCGATCCGGCTGCTGGTGCCGCAGGGTTCGCTCCTCCTCGAGCGCGATGAGATGCGGGCGCACGTCGGCGCGTTTGATGCGGACACGCTGACGTATCGTTGGGTGCATCCCGATCCGCGCGTGGACGAACTTCAGCGCGACGTGATGGCGCTTGTCGGCACGCGGCTGACCTCGGATCGCCGGCCGCTCTTCGACAAGGTCCGCCGCATCGCGCACGAGCGCGCCGGCCTGCCGTACTCCGCCCTTCGACCTGGCTCAGGGCAGATCGACACGCGCCCCGCGCGGGCTCGCGCAACGGTGCCATACCTGAACGAGCCTTGGTATTGTTGAGCGGAGCCCAATGCAGGGCAGGTGGCTCTGGTGTGAAGAAGGTCAGGTGGGTCAGGTGGGTCGGGTAGGTCACGTGGGTCAGGGCTGATGGCTCGGATCCTGATCCTGGCGACGACGACGGGGTATCAGACGCGCGCGTTTGGTGATGCGGCGGCGCGGCTTGGGGCGGAGCTTGTCTTTGCGACGGATCGTTGTCACCTCATTGAGGATCCGTGGCAGGACCACGCGATCCCGATCCGATTCTTCGACGAGGACGCATCCGTGAACGCGATCCTGGAGTCGGCGGCCGTACGCCCGATCGATGGCCTGATCGTCGTCGGCGATCGCCCGACTGTGATCGGAGCCCGCGTCGCAGAGGGGCTGGCGATTCCCTGGCATCCGCCCGCCGCGGCGGTTGCGGCAAGGCACAAGCAGCTCACACGCGAACGCCTGCGCGACGCAGGACTGCCTGTGCCCTGGTGGACAGCGATAACTCTCAACTCTCAGGGCTCAAGTCTCAGTGAGCCCTCAGCCCTGAGCCCTCAACCCTTGCCACTGTCGTATCCCTGCGTGGTGAAGCCCGTCGCCTTATCCGGCAGCCGCGGTGTGATGCGGGCTGACGATCCGTCGTCGTTTGACGCCGCGCTGTCGCGGTTGCGCGCGCTGATGGCGCAACCGGAAGTCCGCGCCGAGAGGAACGAGGCGCACGCGACGGCGCTCGTTGAGGGGTTCATTCCCGGCCGCGAGTATGCGGTCGAAGGGCTGATGCACCACGGCACGCTGCACGTGCTGGCCATTTTCGACAAGCCCGATCCGCTCGACGGTCCGTTCTTCGAGGAGACGATTTACCTGACACCCTCGTCGGCAACGGCTGAGGTCCAATGCGCCATCGTCGACGGCGTGTCGCGCGCGGCCGACGCGCTGGGCCTGTGCCACGGGCCGATTCACGCCGAGTGCCGGGTGAATGCGGGCGGCGTCTTCGTGCTCGAGGTCGCCGCGAGACCGATCGGCGGCCTGTGCGCCAGAGCCCTCCGTTTTCAATCTGAAATCTCCCTGGAGGAACTCCTCCTGCGGCAGGCGCTCGGCGAAGATCCGGCGCCCTACCAACGCGAGGCGACCGCATCCGGCGTGATGATGATCCCCATCCCGCGCCGCGGAATACTGCGCGGCGTGGACGGCATCGACGAGGCGCGCGCGACGCCGGGCATCGACGAGATCCACATCACCGCGAAGCCCGACCAGCTTCTGTTGCCCCTTCCGGAAGGCGCGAGCTATCTCGGGTTCATCTTTGCCCGCGCCGAGCGCGCGGACGCGGTCGAGCAGGCGTTGCGCGCGGCGCACGCGCGTCTCGTGTTCACGATCGATCCGGAGCTGACGATGCTGCCTCAGGGCCAAATACACTACAATCCTGTGCATGGCTGATTCCTGCGGACCAACCGCGCCACTGCCTGCCCCGGGGGCATCGACCAACAAAAGCGGCCGCATGGTCATGTGCGTGAAATACCAGAAAGAGCTGCCGGGACTCGACACGATCCCGTGGCCCGGCGAGCTCGGTCAGCGCATTTTCGACAACGTGTCGAAGGAGGCGTGGAAACTCTGGGAGGAGCGCATGAAGATGATCCTCAACGAATATCGGCTGATGCCGTGGCAGAAGGAAGCGCAGGATCTCGTGGCCAAGCACATGGAGGATTTTTTCTTCGGCGACGGCGCTGCGCTCCCGCCGGGATACATCCCTCAGCAGGCCAAATAAGCCCGCATTCATTCGCTACTTCCGTAAGCCCTTCTGTAGCAAACCGCTGCAACGTCTCGCACCCGTTCCGCCACGTTTGAGCAGCAAACCGGCATAAGCCAGCCATTTACCGCCAGAATCCCGGCAGTAATGTGGGCACGAACTTTGATACGCATTCTGGTGGTCGGAGCAATGGCAACCAACGGAGGGCGAAGCGGTGATGACAACAGAACGTAAAGAACGTCGGGGATTCGCTTCGATGTCGGCCGAGAAACAGCGCGAGATCGCGAGCAAAGGCGGTCGCGCGGCGCACGAAAAGGGCACGGCCCACGAATGGACCGCGGATGAAGCCCGCAACGCCGGGCGCAAGGGCGGCCAGGTCAGCCGGGGCGGGCGCGGTCGCCTCGTCGATCCATCAGAGGCGGCGCAGGTCGCCGGCCCGGTCGCAGACACTGCGGCGGGAAATCGTGCGGAATGATCCGTTCGATCGAGCAAACGTTTTGGAGGCGACTAAAAATGGCAAGACGCGTAGCCTTGATCTGTGTGGCGTTACTCGCCGTGTCGGTGAGCGCCCGCGCGCAGAACGGTTCTTCCGGGACATCCACGGCGCAGAGTACAACCACCACCCAAACTTCGTCGTCATCGACGGCGGACGAAATGCGGCCGGCGACGACGACGTTCTTCGGCGACACTGGGCTGTGGAATGTGCCGACCGCCGAGGTCCTCGGTAAGGGCAAGTGGTCGACCAGCGTGTACCGCCGCGGCACCAACTGGGTGCAGGGTTACACCAACGTCGCCGACTTCGCGGGAACGTTTGCCTACGGCATCGGCGACCGCGCCGAGGTCTTCGGGTCGTTCCTCGCGGACACCCGCATCGACCGCGATACGCGGCCGGTGTTCTCGAGCGATCCGGCATTCGGGGGCTTCATCGATCGCTACCCGAAGGTCAACCAGTACTGGACCGGCGATAACGTCGGCGATTTGTACGTCGGCGCGAAGGTCAACATCTGGTCCGAGTACCGCCAGAATCCCGCAGCCATCGCGGTGCGCGGCATCGTCAAGGTGCCGACCGGCAAGGCGGACGCGGGCGTCAGCACGGGCAAAGCTGATTTCTCCGTCGATGGGATCATCAGCAAGGAAGCGGCGAAACTCGTGGAAGTGTCGGGATACGGCGGATACGAATGGCGTGGCAGCCCGGACGGCTTCACGATTCCCAGCGGCGCGTTCCGGTGGGGCACGGGCGTCACGTTTCCGTCACGCAATTTCCTCCGCGTCGTCGGCGAGTTGAATGGCTTCGTGCCGTCCAGCGATACCGCGACGACCACGACGTCGCTCATCGGCATCGACCTGAGCCGATCGCCGCTGACCTCGAACACGGAGAACATCACGCGCGCGACGCTCGGGCTGACGTATCAGCACAAAAGCGGATTTTTCGCCGGCGCCGGCGTCACCTGGAACATGCCGACGCTCGGGCGCAACGGGTCCTTCACCGACGAGCCCAGCGTCGTAGGCGACTACTACGACATGCAGTTCCGCATCGGCTGGCATCCGGGCGTGAAGGTCTATGTCCCGCCAGCACCGCCACCGCCGCCGCCACCGATGGCGCCGCCACCACCGCCCGCTCACACGCTGACCGTCAAAGCGGCGTGCGATCCATGCACGGTTGAAGTCGGCAAGGTGTCGACCGTCACCGCGACCGTGCAGGACTCGATCAGCTGCTCGGTGACGTATCGCTGGACCGCGCCAAGCGGCGTGCTCGCGCAGCCCGCCGAACGCGTGACGCGCTGGACGGCGCCGCAGCAGGAAGGCAGCGTGCCGGTGACGATCACCGTGACGTGCCCGACCGACAACAAGACGGCGTCCGACACCGTCAACATCCAGGTGACGCGTCCGCCCGTGCGCAACTATACGTTTGAAGACGTGTATTTCGACTTCGACCGCTACTCGCTGCGGCCGGAAGCGACGCGCGTGCTCGACGAAGCCATTGCCGCGCTGAAAGAGAACGCGACGCTGAAGGTGGAAATCGAAGGGCACACGTGCAGCATCGGTACGGCCGAGTACAACCTGGCGCTCGGTGATCGCCGCGCGAACGCCGTGAAGGACTACCTCGTCAGCCGCGGCGTGACCACGGATCGGTTGCGCACGGTCAGCTACGGCGAGGAGAAGCCGAAGTACGACAACAGCCGTGAGGAAACCCGCCGCCTGAACCGGCGAGCGGCCCTTGTGGTCAACCTGCGGTAACACACGAGAGGGCTGAGGGCTGAGAGCGTAGGGCGTAACAGAGGCTGGATGTCAGCCCTGAGCCCTTAGCCCTCAGCCCTTCGTTTTTCAGTATGCGTTTCATCCACCTCTACCTCATCGGCTACGTGATCCTCGTCATCGGCGCGGTGGCGGCACTCGCGCAGGCGGGCGTGCTGGCTCGCGTCAGCGGCGCCTGGATCGCGATCGGCGTCGTCATCGCCGTCGGACTCGGCATCATGCTCGCGGTGAGCGCGGGGAAGCCGACGGTCACTGAAGAGAAAACGTAGGCGGTCGGCGTTGCGCGCGTCTATCGCGGCCTCACTCCTGGTGTTGTTCGCGCTCTCCGGCGCCGCGTGCAAGGAGGGCGGGACCATCAAGGTCCACAGCCTGAAGTTCAACGGCGTCAAGGCCATTGACGAGAGCCGGCTGCGAGACGCACTTGCGACCCGCCAGAGCATCAACATTCCCTGGGGCAAGAAGTACTACTTCGATCGCTCGCGTTTCGACGCGGACCGTTTGCGGATGCAGGCGTTCTACGCCGATCGCGGGTATCCCGACGCGCGCATCATGGGCGTCGACGTCACGCTCAACGATAAGCAGGACGAGGTCGATCTCACGGTGACCATCGCGGAAGGCGACCCCGTGATCGTCAAGGCGATCGATTTGTTCGGCTTTGAGGCGATCCCGCCGGCCCACCTCGACGATCTCCGGACGCGCCTGCCGTTGAAGGTCGGACAACCGCGCGATCGGCAGCTCGTCATCACAGCCCACGAGATGGCGGCCAACGAACTGAAGGATCACGGATTTCCGTACGGCAAGGTCGTCACCGCCGAAGACGATGGGAGCGACGGAAAACACGCCGCGCTGACGTTCACGGCCGATCCAGGCGCGCTGGCGCACTTCGGTCCAGTGGAGA
>JAYVMG010000374.1:0-3194 GCA_043759095.1 Acidobacteriota bacterium
GGCGGAAAATCCGCGCCGCCGGCCACGTCGCCCGCACCCGGCCCGACCTCGCCGTTCAGCCAGATCAGGTTCATGTAGACGCGGTACGCCTGCTGGAAATACTTGTCGTCGCTCGTCATCTGCGCGGGCTCGAGCAGCCTGGCCTCGACGTCGTACAGCTTCGTCTCCATCTCGGCCACCTGCTTCAGCAGCGCGGCCTTCGACGGATCGTCTTTCATCGACTTCGTCACGTCCTCGAGCTGCTTGCGCATCACCTCGAGCGAGTTGACCATGTCCGCGGTCGCGCTGATGTCGTCGCGCAGCCGCAGCTGCAGCTTCACCGACAGATCGAGATCCGCGACCGTCGACGCGATCTTCGGATCGCGGAGGATCTCGATCGGCTGCGTCGACGACTGGCCGTCCACTGTCAGCTTGACGGTGTACTTCCCCGGCGCGACGATCGGCCCGACCTGCGCCTGCTCCAGGCCCCAGTGCGTCACGGGACGCGTGTCCTTCCCCTGGAATCGCGGCTCCTCCCAGATGTGCGGATTCTCGGCGGGCGTGGTGCGCATGGCGATCAGCCGCGGCGCTTCGTATCGCAGATCCCACGACACGCGATTCAGGCCCTCGTGCGGTGTCGTTTTTAGATCGCGGACGACCTTGCCGTCCGCATCGAGCACCTGCAACTGAACGGCGCCCGCCGGCGCGGCCTTCACCGAGTAGTCGATCAGCGCCCGCCCGCGCTGCGTCCAGCGATACGCCGGTCGCGGCGTGAACAGATGCACGGCCGCGTCGGTGGTCGCCGGCGTCGCCTGTTCGAGCGGTGTGATGTCGTCGAGCACATACAGGCCGCGGCCGTACGTGGACACCACCACGTCGTGAAACTGCTTCTGAACGACGACCCAGCTGACCGGCGCGTGCGGCAACCCGGTCGCCAGTTCCGTCCAGTGTCCGCCATCATCGGTGCTGTAGAAGAAGCCATGGCCAGTGCCGGCGAACAGCATCCCCGCCTTGTTCGGGTTCTCCGCCACTGCCTTCACGTACGACAACGGATGCGCATTCGGCAGGTCGCCGTTCACGCGCATCCACGTCGCGCCGTAGTCAGTCGTCTTGAAGATGTACGGTTCACGGCTGTCGAGCAGATGTGCGTCCACGGCGATGTACGCAGTGCCGCCGTTGAAGTGCGACGGCTCGATCTTGGACACCACCGCAAACGCGGGCATGCCGGTCATATTCTTCGACACGTCCGTCCAGCGCGCGCCGCCGTCTCGCGAGTTCCAGATCTTGCCGTCGTTCGTGCCGGCCCACAGCAGGCCCTTCTGCACGTCGGACGGCGCAATCGCGAACACCACGCCCGGGGCAAACTGACCCAGATTGTCGCCGACGATGCCACCGGAGGAGATCATGTGACTGGGCTCGTGCGTCGACAGGTCGGGGCTGATCTCCTGCCAGCTCTGCCCGCCGTTCGTCGTCCGGAAGATCACGTTGCAGCCGTAGTACACATTGTTGTGGTCGAAGGGATCGATCGCGAGCGGCGCCGTCCAGTGGCAGCGATATTTCGAATCCTGCGGCGGCGCGTCGAGCGTGATCAAATGCGGCGCGACCGACCGCGCGATCTTTGTCCGGTGGTCATAACGCGTCACCTTGTTGCCGTAACACGTGGACCAGACGATGTTGGGATCGGTGGGATCGGGGATGGTGAAGCCGGACTCGCAGCCGCCGAGCCCGTGATCCCAGACGTTGCCGGATCCGTTGTAGCCCGCGCCAGCGCCCTCGGAGGCCACCACCGACCCGCGCATCGTGCCATCGTCCTGCATGTTCGAGTAGACGTAGTACGGCGCCTGGGTATCGACGGTGACGTGATACATCTGCCCAATCGGCAGCGTGACGCGCTGCGTGCTGCGTCCGTGCTGCGTCGTCAGCGTGATGCCGGCGTCGTGGGTGATCGCAAAGCGATCGGGATCCTTCGGGTCCCACCAGATGTCGTGGTTATCGCCGCCCCAGTTGACGCTGCGGAACGTCGTGCCGCCGTCAACCGACTGGAAGAACGAGCTGTTCGAGACGAGGATTTCGTCAGCGTTCGTGGGCGACACGGCGAGGTGGACGTAGTAACCCGCGCGGCCGATCAGCTCACGAGACCAGTTCACCACTTTCCAGGTCGCGCCGGCGTCATCGGACCGCCAGACCGATCCCTGATCTTTGGTCTGAATCAGCGCGTAGACGCGATTGGAATTGGACGGCGCGACCGCGACGTCGATTTTTCCGAGCGGTGATTTCGGAAGTCCGTCGGCGATCTTCGTCCACGTCGATCCGCCGTCATGCGACACATGGATGCCGCTGCCGGCGCCACCGCTGAGCAGCGCCCACGGGTGCATCTCGACCTGCCACGTTCCGGCAAACAGCGTCTGCGGATTCGTCGCGTCCATCGAGAGACCTGAGCAGCCGGTGTTCTCGTCCACAAACAGCACGCGGTCCCAGTTCTTGCCACCGTCACTGGTGCGATAGACGCCGCGCTCCTGCTGCGGCGCGGTGATGCGGCCGATCGCGCACGCGAACACGATGTCGGGATTGGTCGGGTGCACGAGGATACGGCCGATGCGGCCGGTGGCGTCGAGGCCCATGTGGACCCACGTCCGGCCCGCGTCCACCGACTTGTACATGCCGTCGCCGATCACGTCGCTGTCGCGAATCGCCCACGCTTCACCGGTGCCCGCCCAGACGATGTTGGGATCGGAGGGAGCGACGGCGAGCGCGCCGATGGCCTGCACTGGCATGCTGTCCGACACCGGGTTCCAGCGGAGGCCGCCGTCAGTCGTTTTCCACACGCCTCCGGATGCGGCGCCGGCGTAGTAGATCGACGGATCGCCCGGCACGCCCGCGATCGACGC
This sequence comes from Acidobacteriota bacterium, assembly GCA_043759095.1. Classification (GTDB taxonomy): domain Bacteria; phylum Acidobacteriota; class Vicinamibacteria; order Vicinamibacterales; family CAVVIG01; genus CAVQFC01. Next base: position 2,868 of record JAYVMG010000374.1, read on the forward strand.
GACGCGATTGCCGACCACGGGGCCGAGAAAGCGGAACGCGAGGCCATCCGGCTGCGGCCCGCCGCGGCGCTGCGCGGTGGTGGAGATCGCAATCAGGCAGGCGAACAGCAGACCGAGGAGCAGACGCGAGAACTTCATGTCGCTATTGTACGGCGGGAGTCGCGGAATTAAGACTGGTCATGTATACTGGTCATATGAAGGTGAATGCTACAGAATTTAAGGCAAAGTGCCTTTCATTGATCGATCGCGTTCATTCCAGGGGCGACGTCATCACGATCACCAAACGAGGTCGTGTGGTCGCGCGGCTCGTCAGTGCCGTTCCGACCG
>JAYVMG010000375.1:0-20776 GCA_043759095.1 Acidobacteriota bacterium
GCGTCCGCGGGCGCCGTCCGCTGCGCTTTTCTCCTGGTGGGAAGCCGTGATGGTCCCTCAAGGCGTGAAGGAACCAATCACGGTTCCCAACAAGGAGAAGAACAATGACGACCAACCACAGCTCGGACACCATCACCGTCAAGATCACGCCGAACGATCGCGGCAACCCCGCGGGAAAACTCGCCGACGCCGAGCTGCATTTCGGTGGCGCATCACCGCTCGCCGGCCTGAAGCTGATCGGCTTCAGCATCTGGGAGCGTCGCGGCGGCAGCGGCCGGAACGTCACGTTCCCGGCACGGTCGTACGCGGTGAACGGCGAGCGCCGGAGCTTCGCGCTCTTGCGGCCAATCGTCGACAAGACGACTCAGGACGCCATGCGCGATCGGATCCTGGAGGCGTACGCGGAGCACGAGGCGGTGGCGGAAGCGGCGACCGCCTGACGTCGGGCGTCCAGCGACGGAGCGCATCCGCGCTCCGTCGTTCGGTGCGTTCAAGCACACCGGTCCCCCAGGGAGGAGGATTCCGTCCGGTCTTGTCGGGCCTTGGAACGGGGGTTACATGACGGGCGGGACGAAATAACGTGAGATTGAATCGCAGCCGAATCGGGTCGGAGAAGGCCCGAAACATCAAGTCGACCGGTTCGTGGCTGCGGCTGGCATCTCCGCTGAAATCCGTTTACTTGGTGATAGTACCGCAGGCGATCCGATCGCCAGCGTTGCCTGCTGGGTCGGTCTTCATATCGTCCGCCTTCGCGTGGACGACGAGAGCGGTGCCGCCGTTCGTGAACACGGAGTTGACGCCCATGCCGAGGCTCACATGCGGATCAGTTACCGTCGTCTTGACGGTACCGTTCGCGGCGACCGTGAAGTTGCTCATGTCGCCCGCATGGGGACCGTCGGGGTTCTCTAAACCATGCTTCTTCATGTCGGGATTGAAGTGCCCGCCGACCGAGGTGAAAGGCGCGTCGCATTTCGCAACGGCGTGGACGTGGATTGCGTGTTCGCCAGGCGTTAGGTTCTTGAGATCAAGCGCGACTGAAACGCCGCCGCCGCCGGCCGCGGACAACATCGCGGTTCGAGAAACCATATTCGCGTATGCGAATTACATCAGACCTGCGTAGGGGCGTCAAATCCACGGTCGGGCTTATCGCTTGATCAGCAGCATCTTCAGCTTTGCTTTCTTCACCGATTCGCTCGGGTTCGTCGTCGCTCCCGCCAACCACCGTTCGATCTGTGCGCGCGGCATAATCGTTGTTCGCCCGCTAACATCCGTTCGTCAAACTCGGGTGTAAGCTCTCAGCCTATGTCCACGAACGACTCGTTTCCGTTCGCCGAGCATCAGACTTGCGTGACGCTCTCGCGGCTGACCATCGAACAGTTGCCGCACGACGGCTCCTTGGGCCGCGTACGAAAGATCCGCAAGGACGTCGACATCTGGCAAGCGGAAGACCCCGGCGATCGCATTTACTTCCTGGTGCGTGGCGAAGTGTCGATCTTTAGCGGCGATCCGCAGGCACGGGACATCCTTCTCCAAGCGGTCAAGGCGGGGGAACCCTTCGGAGAATTGTGCTTCTGTGCCGAAACTGGCTGCGTCCGTCACAGTATCGCGCGTACCAGTACGGCGGTCACGGTCGTGGAAATCGAGTACGAGGCCTTCCTTCGCTACATGCGGACAAGGAAGGACGTGTTAGCTTCGCTGGTCTTCACGATGTGTCAGCGTCTGAGCGACTGCGAGACGCGGACCCAGATTCTTGCCCAACGAGGTGCGCAGGAGCGGGTGGGGGGATTATTGTTGCAGTTGGCTGCGAAACTGAGGCGACGCGGTGATAAACGCCAAAGGAAAGTGACGATGAATGCCAGCCACGCCGAGCTGGCGAAGCTGGCGGCCATGAGTCGCTCGCACGTCACGGTCACGCTCGGCCGCTTTCGAAGCAAACATCTCGTCGCCTACGTTCGTGATCGCGGTCTAATCGTCGACGTGCCGGCCTTGACGGCCTATCTTGAAGGCCGGGATGTGTCCTCCTCATGAGAGTGCCGGATGTCCATGTCCGTTTGCTGTTCGAAAAGAGAATCGGCTGCGAGTGCGTGGCATTGTCTGAAGGCAAAGGATGATGTCCAAAATAGAATCCGAGACGACGGCGGCGCCTACGAGAGCAGTTCTTTGCGGAGTCAGTCTGGCGCGGTCGGAGGTTGATGTTGGATGAGGAAACGTGATGTAGTTCACGCCGTTCGCGCGACTCACCCACTCCTGCGGCAGCTCGTTGATGTCGACGGGCTTGGTGATGTGCAAAATCGAAACCGGTGCCCTTACGACAGTTCCGTTGTGCATACTCGTCCAGGCGCGACGCGTTTAACCTAGGCGCGTGCGCTGCGCTCCACAGTGTAACTCTTGCGCGATCAGATCATGAATGCGAATGCCAATGACTTCGCACGTACGCTGCTCGAGCGCCTCCCAGCGCTCCAGCGTCCCTGCGATCTCGACCTGTTGGTGTTTTTTGCCCAACACATGCGAACCTTGATGTCCAGTGAGCAACTTGCTCGGCTGCTGGGCTACCCGATCAAGGAGATCGCTCGGTCACTGGACGCGCTGATTGCGGCGGGCTTGCTGACGCGGACTCAGAACCCGGTACGCCCCGCGCGGATGTACGTATTCACGACAGGCGGCGCGAACGGGGGAGCGCTGTCGGCCGTCGTGGCGTGTGCCTCCACACGCGAAGGACGGTTGGCGCTGCGGGGGGCGCTGACATACTCACCGGCAGGACGCACGGACGGTCCGGCGGCGTAATCTGAGGACGAGCTGGGAACTGGTCGGATGAACAGCGGAGAGAGGAAACTGTGATGGCTGATCGCGATCTGGTCAAGACAGGTATCAGCGGGCTGGATTCTATCCTGTTGGAAGGGATTCCGCGCGGCAACCTGATTCTCCTCGAAGGCGGAATCGGCACGGGCAAGACCACGATGGGCGTCGAGTTCGTTTATCGCGGCGCCAGTCAGTTCAACGAGCCCGGCATCATCGTGCTGTTCGAGGTGTCGCCCGACAAGATCATCCGCGACGCGGCGCAGCTGGGGTGGGATCTCCCGGCGCTCGAGCGCGCGGGCAAACTCAAAATCATCTTCACGACCCGCCAGGTGTTCAGCCAGGAGTTGCAGCAGGCCGACAGTCTGCTCCTCGAAGAGGCGGCGCAGATACGCGCCCGACGCATCTTCGTGGACGGCGTACCGGGCTTGGCCGGTGGCCTTGGGAACGGCGGGGTTGTGGAGGTTCGAGATACCTTTCACATCCTCGCTGAGGGGCTGCAACGCGAGAATCTCACGGCGGTGCTCGCGGTGGAAGCGACGGCGTTCAGCGATCAACGGTCGCTGGTGGCGCTGCCAGAGGAATCCATTGCCGACACGGTCATCCGGCTCCGGATGGAAGAGGTCACCCGCGCGACGGTGCGATCGCTTGAGATCGTCAAGTCGCGCGGCCACGACTTTCAGATGGGCCGGCATACGTTCCGGATCGTCGACGGCCGCGGGATGGAGGTGTATCGGCGCGTGCAGGCCCCAAGGGCGGCGAGTCGGGATTTGGCCGGGTCGTTTGATACGACCACGCGCATCACCACGGGTGTGCCCGGCCTCGACCCGTTGGTGAACGGCGGCTACTTCCTCGGGAGCACGACGGTCGTCGCCGGCATCTCGGGCGTCGGCAAGAGCGTCATGGGCCTGCAGTACTTAGCCGAGGGGGCACGTCGGGGGGAACGCAGCCTGATGTTCACGCTGGACGAACCGGTTACTCAAGTCATTCGCAACGCGAAAACGATCGGGATCGATCTCCAGCAGCTCATCGACAGCGGCATCTTGCGGGTGCACTACGATACGCCGCAGGAAATAGAGATTGACCGTCACTTCCACAGCGTCGAGCAGCTCGTGGAGGAGTTCAAGCCGACGCGCGTGCTGTTCGACAGCCTCTCCACGTATGGCATGAACCTGGGCGTCACGGGCCGCATGTTTCGCGACTTTTTTCACGCGCTGGTCGCGCTGATGAAGGAGCACCAGACCGCGACCGTGTACAACCACGAGAACCCGGAGATGCTCGGGATGGCGTCGATGATGGGCGACTTCGCCATGAGTTCGCTCGTCGACAACATCCTGCTGATGAACTGGATTGAGATGGGCGACGTCTTCCGTCTCGGACTGACCGTGGCGAAAATGCGCGGGAACCCGAATGCGCGTGCGACGCATGAGTGCGAGATTCTGGATGGCCAGGGTATGCGTGTCCTGCCGCGCGAGATTCCGGCTCAGCTGGTCCGACCGTTTTCCAGTTATATGAACCTGGTCTCGCGCAATCCCACACGGCGTCCGGATCCCAGCGCGTAGACGCCGAATGGGCCAGCCCACAGACACCTTGTTCGACATCGCGGTGTGGGGGCCCGCGCTGGAGAAATACGGCAGCGTCGCTCAGCTGAGCGTCGCGCTCTATGGCGCGGACGCGCAGATCGTCTGCGGGCCCATGCCGGCCACGCCGGTCGTCGCCCTCTGCCGAGAGCACGGCTACGATCCTGGCGTGTTCGCCGAATGCGCCCGGCAATGCCTCGCGCAGCCCAGCGACATCCGCCCTCCGGTCGTCGTCACCGGGTCGTCAGGACTGGCGGTGGTCGGCGTCTCGCTTCTCCTCGACGGGCATATTGTGGGTGCCGCAGTGGCCGGCTACGTGTTGGTCAATTTTTGCGAATCCGTGGCGATCGCGCGGCTCGCGCGCGAGTCCGGTATGCCCTTCCGGGAATTATGGGACGTGGCGCGGCGGCACCAACCAACCCCGACGCGCCGGCTCGTCCTGAACGGCGAACTCCTGCAGGTGCTCGGTGACACGCTGCTGCTGGAGAATCACCTCAGGCGGGAGTCCGAAGAGGCGACAATGCAATTGACCGCACTCGTCGCGGTCAAGGAAGAATTCCTGGCCGTGCTATCGCACGAGTTGCGCACCCCGCTCACACCGATTCTGGGCTGGGCCAGTATCCTCAAGCTCCACAGCGACGCCAAGGTCGTCCACGCGGCGGACGTGATCGACCGGAGCGCGGTCTTCCAGCTTCGGATGGTCGAAGATCTGCTCGAGCTGACGCGCAGCATCCGAGGCAAGTTGGTGCTCAATCTGACAGGCGTTGGTCTCAGCGCCCAGGTGCGCTCCACGCTGGAGGCGGTCGCAGACGGCGCTCTCAAGAAGGCCATCGCCGTGCAGTTCATCGACGCGCCTGAGCCCCTGTGCCTCAACGCGGACGGCGACCGGTTGCAGCAAATCCTCAGGAACGTGCTGCTCAACGGCATAAAATTTACGCCGGCCGGCGGCGCCGTCACGGTCACGCTGACGAGAGAAGGCATGAACGGCGTCGTGCGCGTGCGCGACACCGGAGAAGGCATCGCGCCGGAATTTCTACCGTTCGTGTTCGAGATGTTCCACCAGCAGGAGCAGGGCACGCGCCGCACACATGCAGGACTCGGCATCGGCCTCGCGCTCGTCAAACAGTTGACGGAGGCGCACGGAGGAACCGTGAGCGTGGTCAGTGATGGTGTGGGAAGCGGCACGCAGGTGACCATGCATTTTCCTCTCGTCCCCGTACCGGCGGAAGCGCCGGAGCCGCTCCGATCGCACGCGGACGGTTTGGCACTCGATGGTCTCTCCATTCTCGTCGTCGAAGACACGGAGGACGTTTGCGAGGCGATGTGCGAGACGCTCGAACGGCTCGGCGCGAGCGTGCTGACGGCGAGGGATGGCATCGAAGCGCTTGAGCGGGTGGCAGGCGACGATGTGGATCTGGTCCTGTGCGATCTCCGAATGCCGCGGATGGACGGGTTCGAGTTCCTTCGCGAGCTCCACCGCAAGGACGGCCTCACGCCACCCGTGATCGCCATCTCAGGCCTCGCCAGTAGCGCGGACCACGTGGCTACACAGGAGGCAGGTTTTGCCGGACACATCGACAAGCCGTTCGACGACCGTCGCCTCCTCGCGGCGGTGGCCGCCGCGATGCCTCGCCACCGCATGTGACGAGCATCCGCGCTGAGACCTGGCGACGAGTGCTGACTGCGCCCATGCGCGTCACGTCAAAGGGGAGAGGCATTCGTCACGCTCGTGTTCCATGTGAAGTGTTCGTAGACACTTGCCCAGTACCAACCGAAACTGAAACCGAAAAGCAGTTCTTCGAGCGGAATACCACCGATCATTACGCCGCTCAATGCAGGCAGATTCCACACCTGCGAGATGTAGCCAGGCGTCAGCCACACCAGCCCCAGCATGAACATCGCATAGAGGATGAGGAACACCGCGCCACCGACGAGGCCCTTTGACTTCAGATCAGGGCGACAGATGCCGGAGAGGAGGCCGCCGATGACCACGCAGAGAATTGCCGGATAGATCGGGTTCCACGGCAGGAAATACAACGTCGCAAACACAACGTACGGCGACCACAGGGCTACCGCGTGGAACCGATGCCAGGAGCCCCGTCTTTCGGCGACATTCACCGGACCGAACCGCCGATGGGTGAGCGCGTTGTAGAGGACGGCGCCGATGCCACCGATGCCAAAGCTGTAAATGAAGCTCTCGATGTCGAACCCTGTACGTTGTGCGAGTTCGAACAGGCTGGGCGGGTTCCAGTATGCAGGCACCCAGATGGGCTCAGTCAGGCCGAATGCGGCCGTCGCGAGGCTGACGCGCCACATCACTGGTCGGAACCTCGGATTACTCACGAATAGCGCGAGCCAAGGCAGCAGAAACGCGCTCGACCAAACGAGCCACACATAGTGATAGCTCATGTCGTGCCCGCGCTTCGCGCTTCTCCCATGCCGCCGCGCTTCCGTGCGACAAGCTGATTGGGCAAGCCGAGGCTAAGCAGGACGCCCAGCACGGTGAGTACCGCCACGAGCAGGAACGAGGCGTGCGGCAGCGGGGCCACGTCGAACAGTAGGCCACCGGCTGCCGACCCGGCCGCGGCGCCCAGGCTGGACGCGGCCGTTTGTTTGCCGAGGTCGGCTCCCCGTGCGTGACCAGCCGTTCTCGAGACCCAGTAGGTCAGGATCGGCGATAGGATGCCGGCGCTCGCCGCCACCACGGCGATCACCGCCAGCATCAGCGTGAAATCTGACGCGCGAGCGACCAGGAACAATCCGGCCGCAAGCAGGCTGAGGGCCGGTGCGATGAGCCAACGGGTCGTCTCGGGTTTGACCCACGGCGAAAATACGATCACCTGCACGACGATCATGACCAGACTGCATTCGGTGAACATCAGCGCAATCTGGTACGTCGTCAGCGCGAGTTCTTGCTTGCCGCGCAGCGCCAAACCGACCTCGAACACGCCGATCCCGGCGGACACGATCAACGCCAGGATGAGCAGCTTGGGGACCAGCCATCGGGGTCTGTCGGAGGAGCGACGCTCGCGCTCTGGTGTGGCTTCTCCCGGCTGCGTTCGGGGAACCGTCACCGCGGCGGCGATCGCCACGAGAAGCGCCAGCATCCCCGTCGCCGCCAGGGGGATGGCCAGTGATCCGGCCGCACGGGGCAGCGCGCCGGTGTTCACGGCGCCACGCGCGAGGGCGACGCCGAGCATGGGGCCGAGCAGAAATCCGCTGATCCCCGCCAAGCTGACGAAGGTCAGTCGGCGCGCCCGCGCTTCTTCGCTTGTTGCGAGATCACCGATCGCGGCCAATGCGACCGGCGTCACCGCCGCGGCGAACACGCCGCTCAGGAACCGTTCGGCGTACACGGCGGTCAGGCTCTCGACGAGCGAGAAAATCAGCATGATCGCGCCGAACCCGACAAGCCCGATCAGAAGGATGATGCGGCGGCCGAACCGGTCGGACATGCGGCCCCAAGCCGGGGCGCACAGAAATAGAGCGAGCATGTAGAGCGCTGTCAGCAGTCCCGTTGACCGCGACACGGCAGCCGTGCCGTCGTCCGTGCCGAGGAGCCGCTCGATCAGATACGGGAGGAGGGGCAGTACCACGCCATAGCCCACCGACACGGTGAACACGGCCAACATCAGCACAGTCATCGTGCTCAGCGGCACTCCCGAGGGAGTTGCGCGCTTCGTCACCATGCTTCGGTGTCCATCACGAGTGCGGCCCGCGACCCGACCGGGCCTCCCGTCATTCGCGACGGCTGCCGGTGAACCGCAGCAGGAACAGGAAGAGATTGATGAAATCCAGATAGAGGGCCAGCGCGCCGACGATCGCGTAGGACCCGGTCTGCCCCTCGGGAGTCGTCAGCGCCATGGCTTTCAGGCGCTCGGCGTCGTATGCGGCGAGTCCGGTGAACACGATCACGCCAATGAACGACACCACGAACTGGAGTCCGTCACTATGCCAAAACAGGCCCACGACCGAGGCGAGGACGACGCCGATGAGTCCCATGAACAAGAACTGACCAAGTCCGGCCAAACTGCGGCGAGTCATCGTTCCATAGGCGGCCAGCCCGCCGAACATTCCCGCCGTGACGAGAAACGTCGTTGCTACTGACTCACCGGTGAACGCGAGCAGCACGAACGAGATCGTCACGCCCGTCAAGGCCGAATAGAGCACGAACAAGAGCGAGGCGGTAGAGGCGGCAAGCCGTTGAACGCGCGCGGAGAGCACGAAAACGATCCCGAGTTGCGCGATCATCAAGCCCCAGAACAAGAGACGGTTCGTGGCGATGGCACTGACCAGCGTCGGGGATCGGGCGATGAACCACGCGGTCGCGGCGGTGATCGCGAGACCAGTGCACATCCACCCGTACACGGCGGTTAGGTACGCGGTGACTCGGTCGGGGATCGCCACCCCAGCCGGAACGGTGGTACTTCCACGCATGTCGTTGGATGGCATTTCGACTCCCTGGGTGAATATGGTCTCATCCGCCCTGGGCCGGCTGTGCAATCGGGCACAGGCGCTGAAAAGCGACGGGCTTACAGTTGAGAGGGTTCGATGGCAGAGGAGAAATGACAATGACGAACGCAACCGCTGTGAAAGATCTCGTGTGCGGCATGGACGTAGACCCTGCGACCGCCGCTTCGCGAAGCGAGTATCAGGGGAAGACGTACCTCTTCTGCGGCGCCAAGTGCAAAGAGAAGTTCGATCTCCATCCCGCGCAATACCTGGGCAAGTCAGCCGGGACGCCGAAGGGCGGACCGAGCTGCTGCAGCTAGTCCGGGACCCGTCTTTCTATCTCCGATGCCAGTGTGGTTGGAGACCGCAGGGAGGCGCGATGAAAACGAGCGTTATTAAAGTGCACGACATGTTGTCGGTGCTGAGCGTGGACGATGTGGAGAAGCGGATTAGCGAGGTGCCGGGCGTCGAAAGTGCGACCGTGAATTACGCGGCGGGAAACGTCACCGTTCGATTCGACGAAACCCGGCTCGAGATCGCTGATATCAAGTCGGCCGTGCGCCAACGCGGGTATGAATCTGCGGCCCCCGCCCCCTCTCCGGCGGGCGAACACACAAGCCACGCAACCCCTGGCCTGCCACCCGCCCCGGCACCGGCACCGGTTACGCCTAAGACTCCGTCGGTCGCACCGGCCACCGCAGGCGCCGCTTCCGCCGACACCGCACCACAGAGCAAGCCGGCGCCCACCACGGCGCCGTCAACATATGGAAGGCGGCTCTAAGAAATCGACGCCTTCGACCTGACACAGCACAGATGTAGCCGATGAACTCGGCAACACACGCATTTGGCAAATGGCCTGGCCACTTCAATGGGTCAGGATCATCGAGGCAGGAGAGCATCATGATCATCGCGAATACTTCACAAGAAAACGTCTGTGGTTTGCCGCAACCGTTGAGAACTGCTCAGGGGGCGATCCACCTTCCGGAAGTTCAAGAGATGCTGCGCAGACTCTCAGAATACAAACTTGGCATCTTCATGCCGCACATGCATGACGAGCACACTGGTGAATTCCAGCCGCTTCCCGATGATGTCATGCAAGTGGAATCTGGTGCGGAAGTGTCCTTCCAACCACAGGCCGAAATCTCCAAACAGCCAGAACGTTTTCTCCCTGTGGGATGGTTGTGGCGTGCGGGTGCGGCGAAACCTGCGGCCGTGTGCGAAATGGTGTGGGAAGAAGGGCAGGACGATAGCGAGCGCTCTGACAAACACAAGATGAAAGGAAGCGTGGAGCGAACAATCTGAAGCGGGGCGGACTGAGGGGACACGATGAAAACTAGCGTTATCGAAGTCCACGCCATGTTGTCGATATTGAGCGTGGACGACGTGGAAAAGCGGATTGGCGAGGTGCCGGGCGTCGAAAGCGTGACCGTGAATTACGCAGCGGGAAACGCCACCGTGCGCTACGACGAAACTCGACTCGAGGTCGCCGATATCAAGTCGACCGTGCGTCAACGCGCGCATGAATCCGCCGCACCCGCCGCCGCGGACGGCGGTCACGAAGGCCACACAGCCCCGGGCGCCGCGACGGCGACTTCGGCGCCCGCTGCACCGAAGATTTCTCCAGTCGCACCGATCACCGCGGACGTCGCTTCTGCAGACCCCGCACAACAGACGAAGGCAGTGCCGGCCGCGGCGCCATCAAACCCAGTAACTGCCGCACCGAACTCTTCCCCGGCCGCGCCGGCACCCGTTCCCGCACCCGACGCCGCGCCCGCAACTCCCGCGGGCAAAGGCCACGAAGGCCACGCGAAGGCAAGCGCGCAGCCCGCCATGTCGGCGGACATGGCCCATGAGATGGGTCATGGCGGCACGGACCTGCCGGCCACGGTCCGCGACATGCGCAATCGTTTCTGGATCTGCCTGATCTTCACCGTGCCCATCTTCATCTATGCCCCGATGGGAGGCGTCTTCACGCCGCCGGCGCCGCCGTTCGGGATGGCGCTCAATCTGTGGTTGTTCTTCTTCGCGAGCGCCGCGATTCTCTATCCCAGCTGGCCGTTCTTCGTCTCCGCCTGGCGCGCGCTCAGGAAGGGCACCCTGGGCATGGCCGCGCTGATTGTGTTGAGTGTCGGCACCGGGTATCTCTTCAGTGTCGGCACCACGTTCTTCTTCACGGAGGGCGGGCAGTTTTTTGAAGCCGCATCCGTGCTGTTGGTGTTCATTCTGCTCGGCCACTGGCTGGAAATGCGTGCGCGTGCCGGTGCGTCGTCCGCCATCCAGGCGCTGATGAATCTGACTCCGGCGAAGGCCTCTGTGATTCGCAACGGCGCCGAGGTTGAGGTGCCGACCGCGGAGGTGATGGCGGGCGAGACGGTGGTGATCCGGCCGGGCGGCAAGATTCCGGTCGATGGCACGGTGGAGACCGGCGAATCACTGGTCGACGAGTCGATGCTCACTGGCGAGTCCATGCCGGTTCAAAAAGGGCCGGGCGCGACGGTGATCGGCGCGACCATCAACAAGAGCGGCACGTTCAACTACAAGGCGACCAAGGTCGGGGCCGACTCCGCGCTGGCGCAAATCGTCAAGCTGGTGCAGGAGGCGCAGAACTCAAAGGCGCCGGCGCAGTTGCTCGCGGACAAAGCGGCGCAATGGCTGGTGATTGCTGCGATCGTCATCGGTCTCACCACTTTTGGAGTGTGGTTCTGGGTGGTCGGACAGCCGCTGCTCTTCGCGGTGACCATGACGATCACCGTCTTCGTGATCGCCTGTCCGGATGCATTGGGACTCGCGACCCCGATGGCGGTCATGGTCAGCACCGGCTTGGGTGCGATGAACGGCATCCTGTTCAAGAATGCGTCCGCGCTCGAAGACGCCACCAAACTGAACGTCATCGTCTTCGACAAGACCGGTACGCTTACTGTTGGCCAACCGGAGGTAGTGGAGATCGTGACGGCGGATGGGGTCACGGAGGACGTCGTGCTAACCGCCGCCGCCGCTGTCGAACAGGGGTCCGCGCATCCGCTCGCCCAGGCCATCCTACGCCGGGCCGCAACCCTTCCCGTCGCGGCACCGACAGGATTCGAAAGCCTGGACGGCATGGGCGCGCGCGCCGAGACCGCCGGCGGAACGGTGTTCCTCGGCAACCGCTTGCTGATGGATACGCAACAGCTCGCGCTCGGCTCTCTGGAGGCTGACGCCGCTCGCTTGCAGGGGGACGGCCGGACGGTCGTCCATGTGTCGCAGGCCGGTCGCGTCATCGGTCTCATCGCCATCGCCGATGCGATTCGACCCACCTCAAAGGCCGCAGTGGCAAAGCTGCGCGAACGCAAGATCGAAGTCGTGATGCTGACCGGTGACAACGCGGCCACGGCTAAGCGCATCGCCGTGGATCTCGGCATCGACACCGTGTTGGCTGACGTGCTGCCGGCCAAGAAGGCGGAGAAGGTAAAGGAACTGCAGGCCACGGGGAAGAAAGTCGGGATGGTGGGCGATGGCGTTAACGACGCGCCAGCGCTGACCCAGGCTGACGTCGGGTTTGCCATTGGCGCCGGCACTGACGTCGCCATGGAAAGCGCTGATGTCGTGCTGATGAAGAGCGACCCGTACGACATCGTCGCGGCGATCGAGCTGTCCCATGCCACCTTGCGAAAGATGCACCAGAATCTGTGGTGGGCCGTCGGCTACAACGCGATCGCATTCCCGCTCGCGGCGGGTGTCCTGTACCCCTTCGTCCTGAGTCCGGAGGTCGCCGCGATGTCTATGTCTGGCAGTACCCTGATCGTGGCGATCAATGCGCTGATGCTGAAGCGCACGAAGCTCGCAGGGATCCGTCAGCCTGGAACGCCAGCGGCGCGAGACGAGCCCAAGATGGCCATGGCGGCAGCCGGTGAGGCGGCGCCTCCGGGGGCGACAAACTCGACGCCAGACCAGAAAGCGGCAGCGTGAGGTGGTGAGAGACGCCGTATTCGAGTCGAATACGTGAACACCGAGACCACGATGGTCGCCGCCGAACTGGAATCGCTTCAGCGCGAGGCGTTCAGCTACTTTATCCACTGGACCAATCCGCACAATGGCCTGGTGCGTGACAAGACCGCGCCCGATTGGCCCGCCAGCATTGCCGCGACCGGTCTCGCCTTAGCCGTGTATCCGGTCGCCGTCGAGCGCGGGTTCATCACGCGTGCGGCGGCCATCGAGACCATCCTCGCCACCCTGCGATTTTTCTGGAAGAGTCCGCAAGGCCCCGAGCCAGATGCGACCGGTCACCACGGCTTCTACTATCACTTTCTCGACATGCAGACCGGCCGACTCGCCTGGCACTGCGAACTGTCGACGGTCGACACCGCTATTCTGCTGGCAGGCGCGCTGACTGCCGGTGTGTACTTTGACGCGGATACGCCTGAGGAGCGCGACATACGTGTCCTTGCCGACGCGCTCTATCGCCGCGCGGACTGGCCCTGGGCGCAAAACGGTGGCGCGACGGTCACGCATGGGTGGAAACCCGAGAGCGGATTTCTGAAATGGCGCTGGGAGGGTTACGACGAGGCGCTCCTGCTGTATATCCTCGGGCTCGGCTCACCCACGCACGCGCTGCCGGAGGGCAGCTACGCCGCGTGGGCGTCCACCTACCGGTGGGAACATTGCTACGGATACGACTATCTCTATGCCGGTCCACTCTTCACGCATCAGCTGTCCCACATCTGGATCGACTTTCGCGGGATTCGGGATACCTTCATGCGTGACAAGGGGATCGACTATTTCGAGAACAGCCGGCGCGCGACCTACGTACAACGGGAGTACGCCATCGACAACCCGCTCAAGTTCGCGCACTACGGCGCACAGTGCTGGGGACTCACGGCGAGCGAAGGCCCCGGTCCGAACACCATCAGCGTGGCCGGGGTCGAGCGTCAGTTCTTCGATTACGTGGGGCGCGGCGTGCCGTACGGACCCGACGATGGCACCATCGCCCCGTGGGCCGTGGCGGCATCGCTGCCATTCGCACCCGAGATTGTGTTGCCCGCGCTCGATTACTGCATTCATGACCTCAAACTGACAACGTCGAACCGCTACGGCTTCAGAGCGTCATTCAATCCGACCTACCCCGCGGCCCCTGGCAATCCTCACGGCTGGGTATCGCCATGGCATTTCGGGCTGAATGAAGGTCCGACGATTCTGATGATCGACAACTATCGTACAGGGTTGGTATGGCAATTGATGCGCGGCTGCCCGTATATCGCCGACGGGCTGCGACGAGCGGGGTTTACCGGCGGCTGGTTATGAGTTCCAGAGCGCGATGACCGCAACCTCTGGGCGGGTGGGTGCTTGGCCGAGGATACTGAGCGACGCCGTGTCGAGCAGGAACTTCTGCCCGTCGATCACAGGCAATCCGATCCATCGCACGGCCAGGACGCATCCAAAGTGGCTGTGCGAGAAGGGCGCAATATTTCCGTCCAGCGCGCGAAGACGAGCGATGAGCCGGTCGGCGCGATCGGAGATCTGTGCGGGCAGTTCACCGTCCGGGCACCCGTCCCGAAAGAGATTCCAGCCGGGGCGCCCCTTGCGAATGTCCACGCCAAGCTGTCCTTCGTAGTCGCCATAGTCCCACTCCGCCAGGTCCGGTTCGATTTCGGCCACGGGTGTCAATCCAACCAGTGCAGCAGTCCTCTGCGCGCGCAGTCGGGGGCTGGTCAAGGCGCTGGTCATGCTGACGGCACGCAGCCGCTCTCCCAGGTGGCGCGCGTCCTGTTCGCCTTGTGCGGTCAGAGGAATGTCCGCGCGGCCGGTGTGACGTCCGGAGAGCGACCACTCGGTTTCACCGTGTCGAATGAGGTAGAGGCGCGGGGGCATGCTCTATCTGCCAATTACTTGGTACTGGCCCATTTCCAATTGCGAATCTCGGGAAGATCCTCGCCGAACTTGTTGATGTACTGCCGGTGCTCGATCAGCTTGTCCTTGAGCTGCTGCTTCAGGTAGAGACCCTTGGCGCCCGTTTGCGGCAGGCGGTCGATCGTGTCCATTACCAGGTGGAAGCGGTCCAGATCGTTCAGCACCGTCATGTCGAAGGCCGTGGTGATGGTACCTTCCTCCTTGTAGCCGCGGACATGGATGTTCTCGTGGTTCGTACGGCGATAGGTCAGCCGGTGAATCAACCACGGGTAGCCATGGAAGGCGAAGATGACCGGCTTGTCCTTGGTGAAGAGTTCATCGAAGTCTGTGTCGCTCAACCCATGTGGGTGCTCAGCATGCGGCTGCAGCCTCATGAGGTCGATCACGTTGACGACGCGAATCTTGAGCTCGGGCAGATGCTCGCGCATGATCGAGACGGCAGCGAGCGTCTCCAACGTCGGCACGTCGCCGCAGCAGGCCATGACCACGTCCGGGGCCATGCCTTGGTCGTTGCTGGCCCACTGCCAGATGCCGGCGCCCTCGACACAGTGCTTGACGGCCGCGTCCATCGTCAGCCACTGGGGCGCCGGATGTTTGCCGGCGATCACGACGTTGACGTAGTGGCGGCTGCGGAGGCAGTGGTCCATGACCGAGAGCAGGCAGTTCGCATCAGCCGGCAGGTACACACGCACGATCTCGGCCTTTTTGTTCATGACGAGGTCGATGAACCCAGGATCCTGGTGCGTGAAGCCGTTGTGATCCTGGCGCCAGACGTGCGAGGCGAGCAGGTAGTTCAACGAGGCGATCTTTCGCCGCCAGGGAAGGAGCGATGTGACCTTCAGCCATTTGGCGTGCTGGTTGAACATCGAGTCGACGATGTGAATGAACGCCTCGTAACAGTTGAAGAGTCCGTGGCGGCCGGTCAACAGGTAGCCCTCGAGCCAGCCTTCGCATTGGTGCTCGCTCAGCATCTCCAGCACACGTCCGGTCGGCGCGAGAAATTCGTCGTTCGGCGCGCTCGGCGCGTCCCACTGGCGGGTGGTGGCTTCGAAGACCGCTTCCAGACCGTTGGAGAGCGTTTCGTCCGGACCGAAGATCCGGAAATTCCGCTGTTCGCTGTTCAACGTCACCACGTCGCGCAGGAAACGGCCGAGCACGTGCGTGTCGCCGATGCCGCGCACGCCTGGGGAGGGCACGTCGACCGCGTAGTCCCGAAAATCCGGCACCCGCAGGTCGCGGAGCAGCATGCCGCCGTTGGCGTGGGGATTCGCGCCCATGCGCCGTTCGCCCTTCGGTGCAAGTTCTGCGAGTTCCGATTTCAGTCGGCCCTGCGCATCGAAGAGTTCCTCAGGCCGGTAGCTCTTCAACCACTCTTCCAACAACTTCAGGTGCTCGGGATGGGTGGCCGGATCGGAGAGGGGGACCTGGTGCGAACGGAAGGTCCCTTCCACCTGGCGGCCGTCGACCACCTTCGGCCCCGTCCAGCCCTTGGGTGAGTTGAGCACGATCATCGGCCAGCGGGGACGTACGCCATTGCCGTGGACGCGCGCGCTCTGCTGGATGTGTTGGATCTGCTCCACCGCCGTGTCGAGCGTCGCCGCCATCGCCTCGTGCATGAGCGCCGGCTCGTGGCCCTCGACGAAGAGCGGCGTCCACCCGTAGCCGCGGAGCAACTGTTCCAGTTCCTCGCGCGTGATGCGGGCGAGCAATGTCGGGTTGGCAATCTTGTAGCCGTTGAGATGCAGGATGGGCAGCACCGCGCCATCGGTGACCGGATCGAGGAACTTGTTCGAATGCCAGGCCGTGGCCAGCGGCCCAGTCTCCGCCTCGCCATCGCCGACGACGCACGCGACGATGAGATCAGGATTGTCGAACACGGCCCCGAACGCGTGGCTGAGCGAATAGCCCAACTCGCCGCCCTCGTGGATCGAACCCGGGCATTCCGGCGACGCGTGACTGGGAATACCTCCGGGAAACGAAAACTGGAGAAAGAGCTTGCGAAGCCCGGCTTCGTCCTGACTGATGTGGGGATAGATCTCGCTGTAGGTGCCCTCAAGGTACGTGTTGGCCACCACGGCCGGGCCGCCATGTCCGGGGCCTGACACGTAAATCATGTCGAGGTCGTATTGCTTGATGACCCGGTTCAAGTGCACATAAATAAAATTCTGCCCCGGGGTCGTGCCCCAGTGTCCTAGTAGCATGTGCTTCACGTCCGCGACCGTCAGTGGACGCTTCAGCAGCGGATTGTCATACAGGAAAATCTGGCCGACCGACAGATAGTTGGCGGCGCGCCAATACGCGTCCATCTGTTGCAGCAGTTCGGGTGTAAGCGTCTCCTGTCGTGAAGGCACAATGATTACTTATTGGACAGTCTGTTAATCGCGACGACCAGCAGGACGATGACGAGGACGCCGACCACCGTCCAAATCCACATCCCTCCGCCCGCCCATCCACCCATCCACCCGCCAGTCTGGTTCATCATCGCGTTCCTCTTTTCCTCTGTGTCACTGGAAATGGCTGCGACAAGCCCGCACGGCCGATTGCGCAATCATGAGTTCTTCGTCCGTGGGGATGACCCGCACGTTCACCCGACCGGCGTCTCGCGAAATGAGCGGCGCATTCTTCGCGTTGCGCGTCCGGTGCAGGGTGATGCCGAGGATGCCGAGCCCGTCGCAGATCCGCTCGCGGATGAGCGGTGCGTGTTCGCCGATGCCTCCGGCGAAGACGAGTGTGTCCAATCCGCCGAGCGCCGCGGCGAACGAGCCGATCCATTTCTTGGCCTGATAGCAAAACAGCGCCACGGCCTCCGCCGCCCGCGCGTCACGCGCCTCGCGCGCGAGCAAGTCACGGAGATCGGCGCTGGTCCCGGACACGCCGAGGAGTCCGGATTCGTGGTTGACCATCCGCTGAAATCGCGCCGCACTCATACGCTCGGTGCGCGCCAGGTAGTAGACCAGGCCGGGATCGAGGTCTCCTGATCGCGTGCCCATCACCAATCCGGCGGCGGGCGTGAAGCCCATGCTGGTATCGATGCTTTTCCCGTGGTGCACGGCGGCCAGACTCGCGCCATTGCCCAGATGCGCGAGAATTACGCGTCCCTTGGCGGCGGCGGGATCCAACCGGCGGAGCTCTTCCATCAAATAGGCGTAGGACAGACCGTGGAAGCCATAGCGCTCGACACCCTTGGCCGCGTAACGTCGCGGGATCGGCAGCAACCGGGCCTGCCTCGGCATGGTGCGGTGAAACGCGGTGTCGAAGCACGCCACCTGAGGTACCTTCGGGTGACGCGTGTGGAACGCCTCGATCAGTCCGATCTCGCGCGGCAGGTGATCAGGGTCATACGGCGTCAGGCGGTGCAATTCCGCGAGCAGCTTCGGCGTGATCCGCTCCGGTTGGGAGTGCTTCATGCCATGCACCACGCGGTGTCCCACCGCTTTGATCGACGAGAACACCGGCTGCGCTTCAAGCCAGTCCAGCAACACACCCCCAACCGTGCGGTGGCTGGCCGCGGCGAGACGGCGGGACACATAAGCGGCGCCGGATGGATCGCGGACGACCAGATTCGTGCCGCTCAAACCGATGCGATCGATCTTTCCGTCGAATTGCCGGTGCAACGCGTTGCCGACCTCGTACACCGCGAACCGGATACTCGACGAGCCCCCGTTGATCGTCAGGACGCACGGCCGCGCAGGCTTCAATGGCGCGACTCTCGCGCTGGCTGCGCGACCGCCTCAAATTTCCGCACGGCGTCGTCCACCATGCGTTGCACGCACCAACGCGCGTAGTAGCCACCGAACACGCGGCCGAGCCAACGCTCCGGCCACGAACCGGGCAGGGCGTAGTCAATGAATACTCGTAGCCGAGAACCATTCTCGCGAGGCGTCACGTTGAAACCCATCCGGTACGGACCGATGACCAAGAGCCTGGGTGAACCCACGGTGACCCACACTTTCCGGGTTGGAGGTTCTCGCTCGGTCACCATCTCGTCCAGCGACAGCTCGAGACCGAGGACGCGGCCAACGACGCGAATGTGTGATCCGACGCGCTGACCGCGGCGCTCGTTGAGGATGGTCTTCATGTGGCCTCCGCCCATTTGCCATGACGACTGACTCATGTGCGACGAGAGGCGTTCGTGATCGTCGACGAGCGCCAGCCCGCGCTCCGGAGCGGCCGACACGAACGCACTGCTCTCCGCGTGATGAGGTAATGCGTGTGGTGGCGATGTGAGGTGGTCTGTCCCTGCCGAGGGATGCGCACTCGACGCCATCAACCGCGTCGCACGTCAGGTCCGGCCGCGAAGACGTTGTACAGCGGGACCCAGATCAGCGCCAGATACCATCCATACGCATAGGTCTCCAGCAGGCCGACGCAATAGCTGCCCCAGCTAATCCACGTGAATCCCGGAAGCAGCCGTTGCCACGCCTGGTACATCGCGTGGGAGGGAAGCAGCAGGTCGAATCCGACGCATAGCGTGAATGTGACGGCCAGGAACAGGCTCGTGGCGTGCCCCACCGCCCACAGCGAGATCCCTCGGTTCAACGCCCACCTGCCTTGGGGGCCGGATCGATGGCGTGGCTGCCCGCGCCGTCACTCCGATGGTCGTGTCCGCCGTGCCCGTTCACGATGTGGGCACCGCAACCGAACCGCATCATGAAGTAGAAGAACGCAGCAAACAGCAACAACGAAAATAAGCCTTCCATCTCTGCTGGCCCTCACTTCCGGTTCGTTGCCCCGGCACCTATCGCCAAGCCGACAGAGGCAAGGCCGTGTGTGTGGCCTCGTCTCGTCACTCCAGCATGCGCGGTTTGGCGCGACGCGACTGTTCCATTCGGCACATCCCGCAGCCAGCTCGTGCTGGCACCGCGCCCGGCGTCAGTGAGGATGCGGAACTGCCCGCCGATCGGCCAGTGAATGTGCTGAATTGCACAACGTTGAATGACCCGATCGAGGCATCCTTTTTGAAGGGCGCTGCGGGCCTCGCGAAATTGGCCTGACACCTGCCCAGCCTCGCTTCAGAGGCAGCACAATTCTCGGCATCCAGGAATGTCTTGAACAAGAGAGTCAGCCGGATCGCGGACATCCCGTTCCGGCCCAAGTCGTTAACTCGGAAGGAGTCAAATATGAGAATGAAGAGCATTGTGACGGCGGTGATGGTGTGTTGTGCGGCGATCGCGATCTCAGCGACCTCGGGACTCGCCGCGCAGACGCCCCATGATCAGCACGCGGCGGCTGCCAAAGTTAAACCGGCGTCCGCGATGGAAGCCAAATGCCAGGCCATGATGGCCGAGCGGGAAAAGATGATGGCGGACATGAAGGCCGCCGATCAACGCCTCGACGGTCTCGTGGCGACAATGAATGCGGCGTCGGGCATGGAGAAGACGACGGCGACCTCCACCCTCGTTGTTGCAATGGTGACGCAGGACCGGGCCATGCGGGACGGCATGATGAAAATGGATCACGACATGATGGGCCACATGATGGAACACATGCAGGCAGGCAAAGAGTCGATGGCGAGTTGCCCGATGATGAAGAAAATGGGCGACATGAAGCACTGAGCGATTGGGAGGCTGCGCAGGCCTCCCATCTCTCGGCTGCTTGAACCAACGCCTGCAGGAGGAATAAATGGATTGTTGTAGCGATGTGATGAAACCAATCGACGTGGCATCGTGCTGTGCGCCGCAAGATACGGCGGCTCACGCCGCGCGAGCGATGCGCACCTCTGGATGCGGCTGCACGCCTGTCGTAGAAGATACCAGGACGATGAAGCTGGTCGGTGTGGTGACCGAGCGCGACGTGTGTTGCGGCGTCGCGGCTGACGATCGCCGCCCTTCGGAAGTGAGTGTCAAAGAGATCATGCGCCCGCTGGCGGCCTGTTGTGGCGCCGATGCGCCTGCTGAAGAGGCGCGCCGGAAACTGCACGAGCACCGCGCAACGAGCTTGCCCGTGGCGGACTCGTCAGGATGCTGCTGCGGCACCGTCAGCGGTCACCAGTTGGAGAAGGCGTAGCGCACCAGGCGGAGGCTTCTGATGTCCGATAATCCCGCACATGAAACGCACCATCGACC
>JAYVMG010000376.1:0-3174 GCA_043759095.1 Acidobacteriota bacterium
GACGAGATCGAGGGCTATCGCCCCAGCCAGCCGGACACCAGTCTCTACACACGCGTGGAAACGCCCGTCACGTTCGACGATGGCCGCGTCGAGCAGGCGTGGGCGTACTTCTACAACGCGCCACTCGGCCGCGCGCAGCGGATCGCGTCGGGCGATTATCTCGAACATCTCAGGGTGAAATGATGACGGCACGGCGGCTGATGGTGTGTCTCCTGTTGGTCGTGTCCGGCGTCAGCCGGACCGCCGGCGCGCAGGACAGCGATCTCGACCCGCGGATCGTCAAGCTGGTCGCGACCGTGTCCGAAGAACGGCTCGGCGTAATCCTGAAGAAGCTCGAAAGCTTCGAGACGCGCAGCACGCTGTCGTCGACGACCTCCGCGACGCGCGGCATCGGCGCGGCGCGGCAGTGGATTCTCGACGAGATGAAGGGCTACAGCCCGAAGCTGCAGGTCAGCTTTGACACCTACCAGGTCGTACCGCAGGGGCGCATCACGCGCGACGTCGAGTTGCGCAACGTGATGGCGATTCTCCCGGGCCGAAGCCCGCGGCGGATCTACGTCAGCGGACACTACGACACGGTCGCGAGGGCCGGCGGGCAAGGCGCAGCCAACGCCGGGGCGCCCGCGCCGCCAGCCGATCCCGACGCGCGCACGGCGCCTCCCGCCGATCCCAACGTCCCGCTCGACAACCTCGCGCCCGGCGTGAACGACGATGGCAGCGGCACGGCGCTGACCATTGAACTGGCGCGCATCTTCAGCCAGAGCGGCATCGACTTCGACGCGACGCTTGTGTTCATGTGCCACGTCGGCGAAGAGCAGGGGCTCATGGGCGCCCGCTTGCACGCGCAGAAAGCGGTTGCCGAGAAGACGCCGATCGAAGCCGTCTTCAACAACGACATCGTCGGCAACGACCGGGGCGGCAACGGGATTGTCGACGGCGCGACGATTCGCGTGTATGCCGAGGGGCCGGAAGATTCGGCGTCGCGCGAACTGGCCCGTTTCGTTCAGCGCTGGGGCGGGCGCTATGTGCCATCCCACAAAGTGCGTCCGATGGCGCGGCCGGATCGGTTCGGCCGCGGCGGCGATCATTCCGCCTACAACCAGCTCGGTTTCACCGCGGTCGGATTCCGCGAGTCGCGCGAGAACTTCACGCGCCAGCACGACGTGCGCGACACCTACGAGGGCATCTCGCTGCCGTACCTTGCGCAGAACGCACGCGTGAACGCGGCATCCGCCGCCACGCTGGCGTTGGCGCCGCCGCCGCCCGGCGTGCTCAGCGACCGCGGTCAGCCGATGATCACACGCGCGCCGACAGGCTACGACGCGAACCTGAAATGGACCGCGGCGCCTGGCGCTGCCGCGTACCGAATCTTCTGGCGTGAGGCGTGGGGATCGGACTGGCAGCATGACGTCCGCGTCGGCAACGTGACGGCGATCATTCTGCCCAACATGCAGATCGACGACTACGTCTTCGGGGTGGCGTCGATCGATGCCGGCGGACACGAGAGCTTCGTCACCGCCTACGTGTCGCCCGTGCGCGCGAGCACGGATATCAAGACCAAGTAGCGCAGCCCTTTCAGAGCGCTGCGTCCGCAGGGCCAACAGACCCTGCGCCACCTACAGGGCTCTGCGTCCGTTCTCGACGGCGTCGATGAAGTCGGAGATCGCCGCCGCCACGCGCTCCGACGGCTCGATGAACTCGATGCCCGCGCGATAGAGCACCAGCTCCTGTTCCACATCCGTGATGCTGCAATGGACGACGCGGCCCTTGACGACGAGGGAACGGTCGCCGAGCGTCAGCCGGAAGTCGTGTAGGGAATCAAGATGGAGCGGAAATCCGGTTTCGATCTGCGCGCCGCCGCGGCTGATTTCCTTGATCGCCATCGCCTGGAACACCATCACCTCGCCGTGCAGGTCCCCAAGAATCTGCAGGCGGTGTGTGTCGCGCTTATCGTCCGGAGCCATTCGGCCCGACTATAACATCGACTCGAACTGAGAGCCGCCGATCGAGCCGGCGCCGGAGGCAACGGCGTGCAGTTGGGTCTGCCGGCTTCGATATACACTCAATACGATGGGGCGCGCAGCTCGATGAACTGGGCGGTCGCGGGGCTGGTGTACGCCGGCGCGTACGCCGCGATCATGGTGGGCGTGGCCGGCCATGACGCGGCGCGCATGACGCTGGGCAACATTGGCCTCCTCCTGCCTCCGCTCGCGCCGTTGTTCGTGCTCGCGACGCGGCGGCACGACTGGCGCGGACGCCAGGCGGTGTTCTGGGGCGCCATCGCCGCGTGGGCGGCGCTGTGGTTCCTCGGGCAACTCGGCTGGGCCACCGACGAACTATTCCGCGCGTCGCCGCTGCCGTGGTTCCGGTGGCACATCGTGCTGCAACTGTCCGGCTCCGCGCTGCCGCTCATCGCCCTCGTCGCGTGGCCGCATCGTTCGGCACAAACAGACGCGGCGACCACGGTGACGCTCGACATCATCGTGCTCGTGTTTCTCACGGGCTTTCTGTACTGGTCGCTGATCATCGCGCCGGGGTTCGATCCGGCGCATGCGTCGCTGGCGCTGCAATCGCTGGCGGTCGTGGGACCGATCGTCCGCCTCGCGTCGGTCGCCGGCTTGCTGCTGGCCGCGGTGGCCGCCGGCAAGAGCGCGTGGGCGATGGTCTACCGGCGGCTCGCGTACGGGATGATGCTGGCGTTCGCGATCCTCGTCCTGCTCTCCGTGCTCGCTGTCCGTGGTGACTATCAGACCGGATCGCCGGCTGATATTGGATGGATGCTGCCGTTCTGGTTTGCCGCATGGGCGGCCGCGACGTCGCCGGCGTCACCGACGGAATCGCGAGCCAGTGCGACGCGGCCGACGGAGCAGGCGTCGCCGGTCCTGCTGTTCGTTGCACTGCTCATCGTGCCGATCGTCGGCTACGGCCTGCGATACCTCATGCCGCTCGGCGAGCCAGTGGACACGCTGCGCGACGTGGCGACCGCCGGCACGCTCGTCTGCGGGATCGCCCTGGCCCTCGTCCGCCTGCGCGTCGAGCAGCGGATCGGCGAACAGGCCAACCAGCGTCTGCGCCTCCTGGCGACCGCCTGCGAGCAGGCCGGCGATCTCGTCATCATCGTCGGGCGCAACAGTCAGATCGAGTACGCGAACGACGCGTTCTGCCGGGCCACCG
>JAYVMG010000377.1:0-3170 GCA_043759095.1 Acidobacteriota bacterium
TCCGGGTGCAGCATCGGTTCGCCGCCGCTGAATGCGACGACGGACGTGCCGAGGGTCGCCAGATGGTCAATGCGGCTCAGCATGGCCTCGGTCGGGACCGGCGGCGACACTTTGTCGTACTCGTTGCAATACCCGCAGTCGATGTTGCACCGGCGGATCGGGACAATCTGGACGAGCAGCGGGTGCGCAGTGTGGACGAGTCCGCGCCCGAACTCACGCAGAGAGCGAGCTTTGCGGCTGATACTACTAAGAGACAAGCTTAAATTATACACGTCTGCTACGATGCCGGTCAGATCCGGAGACCCATCATGAAACGACGCACGCTCCTGCAATGGCTGGCGGCAGTTCCGGCCCTTCTGCCGTTCCAGTCCCTTCGTCTGTTCGCGCAGCCACGTGAGCTGACCCCAGACGCCATCGCCGTGCTCCATGAGATTGCGCCGACCGTCCTGCCGACGTCGCTCGATGCGGCGCACGTCCGCGGCATCGCGGATAAATTCGTGGCCTGGACCCGCGGCTATCGTGAGGGTGTGGCGCTGACGCACGGCTACGGGCATCCGCGGCTGCAGAAGTCAGGCGCGTCGCCCGTTCCTGGTTACGTGTCACAGCTGACGGCCCTCGGCGCGGAGGCGCGTGCGAAAGGTGGACGCTGGTCGACGCTCGACGCCGACACGCGCCGGTCACTGCTCGATGCCGCGTTCACGAAAGCCGGCGTCAGGAATCTTCCCGCGCGGCCCATCGGTCAGCACGTGGTCGCGGATCTGATGGCGTTCTACTTCCGCAGCAGCGAAGCCAACGACGCCTGTTACCACGCGCTGATCAACCGGGAAGTGTGCCGCCCGATCGCGATCACGACGAAGCGGCCCGAGGTTCTGCGATGAAGCTATCCAGATCTCGCCTCCTATCCTCCGTGTCCTCCGTGGTGGAGAGCTGACGTGACCGTGCATGAAACCGACATCTGCATCATCGGCGGTGGCATCACGTCTGCCATGCTGGCCGAACGACTCTCCGAACTTCGTCCCGGCGTCCGCATCGTCGTGGTCGAGGCGGGGAAGTCGATCTTCGATGCGCAGAATCGCGGCCGCTACCGGCAGCGCGCGATTGACTACGGCGAGCATCCCTGGCCTGGGGACTACATCGAAGATCAGCAAGCCAACGGGATCATCTCGATGACCATGGCCGTAGGCGGGCTGGCGCTGCACTGGGGCGGCGCGTGCAATCGGTTTTCCGAGGAAGATCTGCGGCTGAAGTCGATGTACGGCCTGGCCAGCGACTGGCCGATTGAGTGGAAGGAACTCGAGCGGTATTACGGCGACGCGGAGCGGCGGTTGAACGTGAGCGGCGAGCCGAGTCCGCATCCGGAAGATCGGAGAACAGAGCCGTACCCGCAGGGGCCGATTCCGCTGTCGTACAACCTTCAGACGCTGAAGACGTGGGCGGAACAGAGCGGCGTCAAGTTCTCGCCGCTGCCGATGGCGCGCAATCTGACGCCGTTCGGCGGACGCGGTAGCTGCTGCGTCTACGACACCTGCGGCGAGGTGTGTCCGTCAGGCGCCCGCTATTCACCGGATTTCACGTTCAAGCAGCTGATCGCGCCGAAGAAGATCGCGCTGCACGATCGTACGCTCGTGCGCAAGCTGGTGCTGGACGACACGCGATCGGCCGTCGTGGCCGCGATCGCCGTGCATCAGGATCGCCCCAACGAATCAGTCGAGTACCGCGCGAAAACATTTGTCGTCGCGTCCGGGTATTGCTGGAGTTCGCACCTGCTGTTGTTGTCGGCGAACACGCGGTTTCCGAATGGCCTCGCCAACAGCTCAGGGCTCGTCGGGAGGTACATGAACGGCCACAGGTTCATCCAGGCGACGGCGAACATCGACGACCAGACGTTTCCCGGTCAGAACATGACGCACAGCTTGATCTCGCGCGAGTACTTCCGCTGCGCGACCGACAAGCCGTTCGTGCGCCACGACACGCGCGTGTGGGAAAGCTCCTCCGGCCGCGACCCGAGGCTCCGAGCGGCCGACGGCAAACTGCTGTTGGGCGACGAACTGATGGCGGACTGGCGGTCTCGGACCAAGGGCAGTTCCGTGCGGCTGCGCGCGTACGTCGACGTGCATCCATCGGCAGACAGCCGCCTGACGCTCGACCCGTCGAACATGAACCGCCACGGCGATCCGATGCCGAAGATCGAGCACCACTTCGACGAGCCCACGCTGGCCAGGAAAGCCGCAAACACGGCGCACGTGCTGAGCGTGTTCGATACGCTCGCGAAGGCCAGCAATGGACGGATCGTGAACACCAGCGAGGGCGACTATCTGGATCATCCCGGTGGCGGATGCCGGATGGGCACCGACCCCGCCACCAGCGTCTGCGACAGCTACGGCCGCACGCATGACCACGAGAACCTGTTCGTCGTGGGCGCGCCGACGACGCCCACGGGCGGCTGCACGAACGGCACGCTGACGTTCGTCGCGCTCACTCTTCGCTCGGCTCACGAAATCACCCGGGCGTGACACGACGATTGGCTTAGAATCCGCGGAACGCGCAGAAGATGATTCTTACTCTGCGGATTCTGCGAGTTCTGCGTTGATCGTCGTCGTTATTTCACCGCCGTAAACATGATCTCCACCGAGGCGTCGGCGCCCATCAGGCCGGGGCCGACCGTCGCGCGCGCGGGGAAGTCCTTGCCGAATATCTCGCGATACGCGGTATTCATGTCGTTGAACTTGGTGAGGTCCGGCAGATACACGACGCCGTCGACGACGTCCTTCCAGTCGTAACCGGCCGCTCTCATCGTGCGGCCGATGCGGGCCAGCGCTTCAGCAGCCTGGGCCTTTACGTCACCCTTGTTGTCGGCCGTGTTGCCGAGGACGCCCGCCACGTAGAGGCGATTGCCCGCGCGGATCGCGGCGCTGAGGTTCGCGTTCTTCGCACCCGGCGTGCCGTCTGCATTCGGCGTCGTGAACGCCGCGCGGTTGGTCGCCTTCACCGCGACCATGGTGATCTCGACGCTGTAGTCAGGTGACGTCAGGAGCGCCTTCACCGTCGCGCGCGCCGGCGGATCGGCGGGGAAGTACGTCTGATAGACCTTGTTCATGTCCTGAAACGCGGCCTGATCGGCGATGTAGATGCGTGAGGAGACGACGTCGGTGTAGCTGAATCCCGCAGCC
>JAYVMG010000378.1:0-8437 GCA_043759095.1 Acidobacteriota bacterium
GATCACGTCATTTCGCCGCCGGTGTGCGCCCCATCGTGTAGAACTCATCGTTGGGCCGCAGCGCCAGCAGATTCGCCATGCGGTTGGACAGCGCGAACAGCGCGGCGATGGCGCCGATGTCCCACGCGTCTTCCTCGGTGAGTCCATGCCCTTGCAGCGCCGCGATGTCCGCGTCGCTCACCTCGTGCGAGCGCTCGGCGACCTTCACACCGAAGTCAAGCATCGCGCGCTGGCGCGGTGTCAGGTCCGCGTTCAGGTAGTTGATCGCCACCTGATCGGCCAGCAGCGGCTGCTTCGAGCGGATTCGCAGAATCGCCCCGTGCGAGATGACGCAGTAGTGGCAGTGGTTGACCGCCGACGTGGCGACGACGATCATCTCGCGTTCCGCTTTGGTCAGGCCACCTGCTTTCTCCATCAGCGCGTCGTTGTACGCGAAGAACGCGCGGAATTCGTCCGGCCGGTGCGCCCACGCCAGGAACACGTGGGGAATGAATCCTGCTTTCTCGTGGACCGCGACGATGCGCGCGCGGATGTCGTCGGGGAGCGTCTCAAGAGCGGGGACGGGAAAGCGGCTGAAGGTGTCCATTGCGCTCAGTGTAGCTGTACACTGGGCGCGCTCCCACCCTGTGAAGCTCCATCACCGCATCGTCGTGCCGTTCGCGCTCATCGCGTTGGTCGCCACGTCCGCGACGGCGTACGTCGCGCTGCGGGTCACGTCGCGCGCGCTGCGCGCCCGGGTGGAAGCGCAGATCCTCAACGCCGCCACACTCGTCAGCCAGAGCGAGTTTGCGCTCAACCCCGCCATCCTCGCGAGCGTGAAGGCGATCGCCGGCGCTGACGTCATCACCTATACCGCCGACCGTCGCGTGATCGCCAGTACGCTGGGTGCATCCGACCCTGCGCTTCGCGCCACTCTGGCCGATCAGGACGCGATGCGTCTCGCGCTCGCCTCGGCTGATGCCGCACCGATCCTTCGCCACGCACAGTGCGGTGCTCCGTGCGACATCGCGTATCGCCGCCTGGCCGCCCGGCCGCAAACGGTGGTGGCGGTTGTGGCGTCGACGACAGAGCTGATGGCCGCCACCCAGGCCGTGACCCGTACGATCCTCGTCGCGGCTGTGGGGAGCCTGCTTGTGATGATCGTCGTGAGCCAGGTCGTGGCGCGCCGCCTGACGGCGCCGCTCGAGGAACTCGACCGCTTCGCGCGCGACGTGTCGGCCGGCGATCCGCACCGCCGGGCGCTGGAGGGCGGCGACGAAGTGGGCCGCCTCGGCGTGGCGTTCAATGACATGCTCGGGCGCCTCGAGCAGTCGCAGGCGGCGCTGGTCCGTTCGGAAAAACTGGGTGTGGCGGGGCTCGTCGCGGCCCGCGTCGCGCACGACATCCGCAACCCGCTGTCCTCGATTAAAATGCAGACGCAGTTGTTGCGAAGCCGTTTGGCGCGGGACGGCGCCGCCGCCGCCGACGCGGGGGTGCGCCAAGAGATCATCACCGCGGTGCTGCGCGACATCTCGCAAGTGGAGACGGTCATCACCGACCTGCTCGAGTTGGCGAAGCCCGGCGAGTTGAATCGGCAACCCGTGCGCCTCGACGCGCTCGTCGGCGAGGTGTTGCAGCAGCTGGCGCCGCAGCTGGACCACCGCAGAATCCACGTCGACGCGCGCTTCGCCGATGGACTGCCCGTCGTGCCGCTGGATGCGCACCGATTCACACAGGCGCTCCTCAATGTCGTGAACAACGCGACCGATGCGATGGCGGCCGGCGGGACGCTGCTCGTGGCGACGCGTCTCGCGGACGAGGGACGAGCAATCGCCCTCGACGTGTGCGACGATGGGACCGGGATCGCGCCGGAGATCCTCAACCGCGTGTTCGATCCGTTCGTCTCGACCAAGCGTGACGGGGTGGGATTGGGCCTCCTGAACGCTCGGGCCGTGGTCGAGAGCCACGGCGGACGCATCGAGCTGGCGGCCCGCGACCCGAAAGGCACGCGGGCGACGTTTCTGCTGCCGATCCACGACACTGCCTATGGCTGACATTCTCGTCGTTGACGATGACCAATCCGTCGCGAAGGCCTTCGAGTATTTTCTGGCCTTCGACGGACACACCTGCCGCATCGCGAGCAATGCGGAGGACGCGATCCGCCGGATCGAAGAGCAGCGGCCGCACCTCGTGATGATGGACGTGCGGATGCCGGGCATCGACGGCCTGCAGGCCCTTGCCGAGATTCGCGCCCGCTTTCCCGGCATCTACGTCGTCATCATGACGGCGTACGGGACGAGTCAGACGTCGATTGACGCGATCCGCGCCGGGGCGTTCGACTATCTGACCAAGCCGCTGGATCTCGACAATCTGCGCGAGGTGATCAGCAAGGCGCTCTCGGCGCAGCACATTGCCGACGTGGTGGGCGCGTCGAACGTCGACACCGGGCCGGACGCGATGCCGGTCAGCCTCGTGGGCGCGACGCCGGCGATGCTCGATGTGTACAAGCTGATCGGCCGGCTCGCGACCAACAGCGTGCCCGCGTTGATTGTCGGCGAGCGGGGCACGGGCAAGCGGCTCACCGTTGCGACGATTCACGACAACAGCCCGCGCCGCGAGCGGACGCTGGCGATGCTCGACTGCGCCGAGGCGTCAGAGGCGGACGTCGACGCGGCGCTGTTTGGCCATGGAGCCGGCACGGTCGAATTGCGGCACGTGGACCGCCTGCCCTCCGCGCGGCAGGGACGGCTGCTGCACGCGCTGGTGGCCAAGCGGACCCGAGGCAGCGGGCCGCGGCTGACGGCGCGCATCGTGGCGACCACCGAGCGCGAACTGGGCGACGATGCGCGCTCTGGACAATTCAGCCTGGAGCTGTACGACGAGCTCGCGGTGATCACCGTGCGCATGCCGCCGCTGCGCGATCGGCGCGACGACATCCCCCTGCTGATCACGTATTTCGTGCACCGGTTCAGTCTGGAACTGGACCGCGCGATTCGCGGCGTCGACGATCGCGTCGCCCGGCTGTTGCGGGATCATCCGTGGGCGGGAAATGTCGGGGAACTCGAGCGCGTGATCAAGCGCGCCTGCATCGTCGCGCGCAGCGAGGTCATCGGCGTCGATGACCTCGGCGAAAGCCTCGCGGACAGCCGCGCCCCGGCGTCGACCGACGGCGATTCCGCGTTGATACGCGCCGTTCGCACGGCGCTGCACGACCGGCTCGTGCAGGTTGTGCCGTCCGCGTCCGCGTATCACGACATTCTCGATGTGGTGGAGCGCAGTCTCGTCAGCGAAGCGCTGGCTATCACGAACGGCAACCAGGTGAAGGCGGCCGACATCCTCGGCCTGAACCGCGCCACGCTGCGCAAGAAGATGCCGCCGGACGCCTAGTTCTGCAGCGCCGCTTCGATCGCCATCATCGTAAACGTCGTGACGAGGACCTTGTTGTCCTGCAGCTCGTCGGCCACGGGGTTCACCCAGTAGCCTTCGGGATGCTGCAAGGAGAGCAGTTTGTTGCCTAGATCCTCGCGCCAGTTGTGGCGCACGCCTTTGGCGTCGACGATGACCGGCTCACCGAGGGACTGGAGGGCTTTGGCAAACACCATGTAGTAGTAGTAGACCGTCTTCTGGCCGACGCCCGGGTTCTCGTCCACCGTGTAGTTGTCGCGGACCCACTTGAGCACGGCCTGCACGCGCCGGTCGTCTTTCTTCACGTTGGACCAGATGTAGCTCATGACGCCGGCGTAGGTGGCGGCGCCGTACGAGCGGGTTGCACCGGCCTGGCTGTAGCCGGGGTAGTAGATGAAGCCGCCGTCGCTACCGGACCAGCTCTGGTCGTTGAGCTCGCTGAAATTCTGCGTGCGCTGCAGGAACTTGATCGCTTTATCCCAGGCCGCATCATTGGACGCGAGCCCGCCTTCCTGCATGGCGCGCAAGCCGTACTCGAGGCTGATGATGTCCGCGCTGCCGCCGTCGCTGGTGCCGCCGTAGCCGAGGCCGCCGTAGAACTTGTCGTCGGGTTTCACTCCCTCGCCTTCATCGATGAGATGGTCAGCCAGGTAGCGCCGGCCTTTTTCGAGAAGCGGTTTGTCTTGCGGCAGTCCCGCCGCGGCGAAGGTCATCATCGAGACGGCGGTGATGTAGTGCGGGATGATCTTGTCGTAGATGCCGCCATCCGGCTTGGCGAGGCCGCGGAGGTAGGCGAGTGTCTTCTCGACGGTCTTGAGTTCGGCGTCGCGGCGGCCGGGTATCTTCAGCAGCGCGGTGGCGGCCATGCCGGTGATGCCGGGATGATTTTCCCAGGCGCCATCGGGTTTCTGCTGTTGCTTCAGGTACGCGGCGCCGCGCTCCAGGCTCGCGGTCAACTTCTGCCGCATCTCCGGCGTGAGGGCCGGCGCGGAGACGCGCTGATTCCGCCGTGGCGGCGCGGTCTGGCGAGCGGCGACCAGGGCAGACCCGATCGACAGGGTAAGGACACAGCAGGTCACGGCTCGTCTCATCGGTCTTCCTCTGGGATTAACGGTTGGTCATTGGGAAGCGCCGCCGGTCTCGGCTGATCGGCAGCGGTCAGCGCTCGGATCGTGACGGTGACGTTCATGCCGCCCGGCATGTCGAGACTCGGGTTTCGGATGATGTCTCCGTAGGCATTGACGGCGCCTATGCGCGGGTTCTCAATCACGGGCGCCGGGCTGTGCACGAAACCGATCAGGACGCCGTCCATATCCGCGAGATATTGGCCGGGTCCGACAATCGTGGAGCCGGTGTAGACCCACGGGCCCTCTGGCACGGTCCTGTTGGTTCGTTTGTCGAACAGCAGTTCCTCGATACGCACGCGCTTGGGGCCCGCAGGAGGGTTCCAGGCGACCCAGATCTCGAGCGGATCGCCCTTGGGTGGGATCGGATCGAAGTGCCGGATCGGCACCCGGGCATGGGCAGGGTCCAGACCGATGAGGAGAAGCGCAGCATTCAACGAAACACCATCGGTGTCCAGCGTCAGCGCGCTCTCGTAGGCCTTGAAGCCACCTTTTGTGTTGGCCACGAATTCCAGGATCTGCGCATCGTTGGCCTGGCCCGAGACGCTGATTTCGCGTCGCGCCGTGTCAACGCGAACCTGGCCTACGCGGAAAAGTCCGGGCGAGAGCCGCTCGATCGCTGAGGTCTTCTGAGACGGCTGGACCTGAGCGCCAGCGGTCGCCACGCCCAACGCGGAAGTGATCACGAAGTGAAGAAGTCGGTACATGGGTGTTCCGGCGGGCCGAGAGTCAGCAGAATCATACCTGAGATGGACTGGAAGTGTTCGCCTGCACCTCCCTCGTCATGCAAAGTTAGTACCTTGACAAAATACATCTTAATCAACATATTAAAAGGACAGTACCATCAATAGACGTCATATAACTACATATATCAAAAGAGTTTGAGCATGTTTTAGGCAACGCTGTTCATTAATTAATCATTTTTATTGACAAAGGCCGAGGTTCGATTAACATAGCCCAGTCCTAATCGTCACCAAAATTTCTCAGCGAGGTCGAAGCTCATGTACCGACAGAAATCCGCAGCCACGGTGTTCGTGATCACCGCCGCTATCGCTATTGCGTCACTGGTCCCTGCGTTGGCCGACAATCCCGACCAGGTCAAGCAACTCCGCGAAACCCGCGAATGCCGCGGCTGCAACCTCGCGTTCTCGTTCCTCGACGGCGTCAACGTCGAGCTGGGCGATTTGCGGGAAGCCGATCTTCAGGGGGCATCGCTCTACGGCGCCAACCTTCGCGGCGCCGACCTCACCGGCGCACTCTTCACGGACGCCAATCTGAACGGTGTCGATCTCCGCAACACCAAGGGCGCGAACCTGTCGGGCGCCAAGACCAACGAGCAGACCCAGTGTCCTGACGGCGCGCACGGCCCCTGCAAGTAGGCCGGCTCGCGCACCCACCGGAACGTATTGATTTTTTCGATTTGTCTCCCATGAGGAGTGTTCGATGAGTTTTCTGACCATTGTCAATAAGACGCGCGGTATGTGGCGGCCGGCCTCGGCCGCAGCCGTCGTCGCGCTTGTGCTCACCTCGTTGACGACGAGCCATATCTCGGCTCGCGCGGGCGCCGCCGCGGCCCACGCGGTCGCCGAGACGTCGGTCGACGAGCCGGCAGGCGCCGTCGAGATGCTGAACTCGCCGCCCGCTGGCGACGTCGTCACGAGCGTTACGTTCGAGGCACTCGAGACGTGTAACGGCGGCAATCTGACGTACAAGGTGGGCGGTGTCGGCGGCACGGTTATCGCCACCGTCGCGGCGAAGAGTGAGTGCACGTGCGGCCCGTCGGGGTTGACCACGGTCACCGTCACTGATCCGACACTCCTGGCCCTGCTTTCCGGGCCGACCTGTACCCAGTTCACCGCCTACACGAACGGCGGTTATTTTTCGTACGTGCGCGCAACGATTAACCGTTCGCTTTCCGGTGCGGAAGTCGACTGCGTTGTCGACAACAGCGGCCAGAATTGCAACCGCACCGACACTAACCTTTGCGCTGGGTATCAGAACTACAACGGTGGCGTGACCAGTGCACTGCGCGACACGAATCACAACGGTATTCCAGATTGCTCGGACCCCGATGCCGACAGCGATGGCATTCTGAACGCGGCGGACAACTGCCCGTACGTTGCGAACCCGGACCAGCTCGACACGGACCACAATGGCCGCGGCGATGCGTGCGATCCGCCGGATCGCGACGGCGACGGCATCCTGAACATCAACGACAACTGCCCGGACGTGGCGAACCCCGATCAGAAGGACTCTGACGGCAACGGCATCGGCGATGCCTGTCAGCCAATTGTCGTGGCCGTGCCGTGGCTTGGGAGCAAATTGCTGCCCCATCAGGTGTACTCAGGCGGCGCTCTTGTGCTGCAGGCCGTGGCCCAGAATCCAGGCACCGGTGATCCCGTGGCGCTCGTCAGCGGCACGTGGGATCCAGGCGACGGCAGCGGCCCTCAGACGATCAACGTGACGAACTCGCTCGCGCTCGAATTAACTCACACGTACTCCGGTGCGAACGATCAGCCGTTTACGGCCACCGTCCGGGTTGTGGACGCCGCCGCCACCGTGTACACGGACACGATGAAGATCGTGATCAAGCCGAATGCGCGTGAAACCAAGGTCAACATGGCCATCGATAAGGGCCTGTGGAACCTGCACAAGCGGATGACCAGGACGACATCGGATGGCAAGCCCTCGGCGTTTTGGGTAGGCCAGAACAATCTCCCGGCCACGGCGTCGTCGGTGCAGGCGTTCGAGATTAACAACCACCGCGAATCCGGCATGGCTACCAAAGATCCGTACGTGAATGACGTGGCGCGCGGGCTGCGGTACATCCTCAGCGCGGAGCACGGTCAGTTGCTGAAGATCCCCGTCCCGCTTCAAAACGGCAATGACCCCGATGCGAACGGCAATGGCTATGGTCTGATCTCGAGTCAGGCCAGCGGAACGCCGTCCTACATCACCGGCCAGATCATGGATGCGATTGTCGCGAGCGGCACGCAGAACAAGACCGCCGAGACAGGACAGGCCACGTTTGTCAAAGGCCGGGCGTACAAGGACATCGTTCAGGACATGCTCGACGGCTACTCCTGGGGAATGGCCGACAATACGGGCGGCTGGCACTACACCTACCAGGACGTGAACGGGAGCAACGACACCTCCGCCTCGCATTGGTGGGCCATTGGCGTGCTCGCCGCCGAGCAGTGGGGAATGGATGCGCCGGCCTGGGTGAAGAACATCCAGAAGACCGTCGGCATTCCGCTGATGCAGAACGCCACCGACGGCCACTTCGGCTACACGAACAATCAGAATGCCGTCTGGGATGACGCGACCAACGTCACCGCCGCCGGCATGATTCTGATGAACGCCGACGACATGCCGCAGACCGATGCGCGCTTCACGGCCGCGATGGGGTATGTCAACGCCCGCTATACCACCTCGATGGGCAATTTCTACACGATGTACCAGCTGACCAAGGCCATGCGGACGGCACTGAACGGATCGGGCGTCACCACTCCGATCGCGCTGTTGTCCGGAACGAGGGACTGGTATGCGGGGTATGCCGACTTCCTGATCGCGAATCAGAGCGCGGCGGGCGCCTTCACACAAACGACTGGCACTGCGCCGATCAACCAGGACATGGCCTCGTCCTGGGGCGTGATCATCCTGTCGCCCTCGCTGTTCGATCTGCCGCCGGTGGCGGCATGCACGGCGACTCCGGCAACCATCGGCACGCACGGTGGCACGGTGGCCTTCAATGCCTCGGCGTCGTTCCACCCGGATCCGGACGTGTCGATCGTCTCGTACGCGTGGGACTTCGGTGACGCGTCTGCGTCGGGGTCCGGCGTCTCGACCTCGCACGCGTATACCAATCCGGGAACCTTCCCGACCACGCGCGCGGCGAACGTCACCGTGACCGATTCTCGCGGGGTTAC
>JAYVMG010000379.1:0-3154 GCA_043759095.1 Acidobacteriota bacterium
TAGCCACGTCCCGTGTCGCATAGCTGACCGTCAACGCCTTCACCGCTTCGCGATGAACGAACGGCAGCGTCAGCGGGAATTCCGCGCGAGCCATCGCGACGTTGACGGCGCGTTCCGCAGTCGCAGCCATGGTGTGGGCGGGCCGATTGTGGCAATCAATGCAGTCCATCAGGCGCCGCTCCCCTTTC
Organism: Acidobacteriota bacterium; assembly: GCA_043759095.1. Taxonomy (GTDB): domain Bacteria; phylum Acidobacteriota; class Vicinamibacteria; order Vicinamibacterales; family CAVVIG01; genus CAVQFC01. The sequence continues at coordinate 189 of JAYVMG010000379.1, forward strand.
GCCAGTTGGTCAGGCGTCACGCCGTCAGTCACATACTCGCGTACGGCGCCAGTGCGATCCTTCAGCCGGACGTATGGAATCACCTGACGCTTCGCGTCGGTCGCGATGAACTCGACCTCGTTGGCGACGTTCATGTGCCAATGGATGCCGCTGGCGATGCCGAGCCGTTCGCTCCCGCCGCCGACATGGACCAGAAGCTTCGTCTCCGACGCGGTGTTCTTCTCGTCGTCTGCGTACTCGGTGATGCGGACCAGCTTGTCGCCGTGAAGCTTTTCCGGCCAGTGACATTGCTCGCAGGTCTTGCGAGCCGGCACCATGGTCCGCACGGGCGCTCCGACGGGTTTCGAGTATGTGCCGCGAATAACGGCGACCAGTTGGCGGGTGCCCGATGCTTTCGCTCTGGCGAACCCGGCCGCACCAGGGCCGATGTGACACTGCACGCACGCCACGCGCGCGTGCGGACCATCTTGATGCGCGGTCCCTTCAGGCTTCATCGCGGTGTGACACGCCGCGCTGCAGAACTGCACCGAGTCCATGTACTCGACGCCGCGATACGCGCCCAAGGAGACGATCACGACGTTCACCATCGTCAGCGCGAAGATCCCGACGGCAGTGCGCCGCTGGGCCGAATCGTTCAGATCCAGCCTCGGCCAGTGCAGTTCGGACGGCGCTTTGCCTGCCGCGCGGCGGCGGTGCTCCACCAGGGCGCCGAGTGGAATCAGGAGCAGCCCGACGATGAACACGGCCGGCAGGACCAGAAAAAACACGATCCCGATGTACGGGTTGGTGTGCATGCCGAACAGGTCGGCGAAGAACACCACCAGAAACACCACGGCGCTGATCGTCGTCAACACCATGCCCGCGACGGACAATGGGCTGCGGATCAGGCGAACGGTTCGAGTCACGCGCTACTTCTTGAGCGTCATCAGATACGCGGCGAGCGCGTCCACATCCTCTTTCGAGAGTGTGTAGGCCTTCATCTCCGGCTTTCTCGTCGACTTCGTCTTCGCCGTCATCCCCTTCGCGTCCGTGATCCACTCGTGGATTTCGTCCGACTTGAGCTTGGCGGCCACGCCGTCAAGCGGCCCCTTTTTGTTGCCCTTGCCGGCGACCGAATGGCACAACGTGCATTTCTGATCGACAAAGAGCTTCTCGCCCCTCGCGCTTTTCGCATCCTGCGCGGCCGCGGTCGCGGCCAACCCCACACACAACGTCAATCCGGCAATCACTCTGAACATGTCACTCCTCCGTTGAAGGTGTTTGAAGCATACACGTCTGCCATCACGAGTGCCGGAAACCCGGCGCCCGTGATGGCTGTCAGTCACACGTTGGCCCGACTGTTACTGTTTGGTCGGTATGCCGTGCCCCTCGCAGTCGCCGGCGAACTGGAACTCCGTGACCCGCGCGATGCCGACGCTCTGGACAGGCTCGGTCTGCGTGAAGGTGAGTTTGTCGGCGAGCTTCCGGTTGGCCGGCGTGCAGTGGAAGGACACGACTTCTTCCTGCGGCCCCTTGACGGTATCGAACCGGTAGAACGACGTGCATGGCTCGCCGCGTTCCATCTTGGCATCGTCGTGGACGATCAGGTACGGGCCCATCAGGATCTGATCGGTGACCAGCACGGGATCAATGAAGTTCGCGAGCGCCCACTGCCGTACTGGCGTCACGCCCTGACCGCTCGTCGCGATCGCTCCCGACGCAAAGACGCCGAAGAGCAGCAATGAGCCGACGATGATTCGTGATCGCATCTGACCCTCCTTGATGTAGACGAGAATCCGGCACTCCGTTCGGATTCGCCTGATCAGGGGCAACAAACGTGCCGGGACAGAGACTTGCAAGGTGTTCGTCATGGCCATTCCGCTCCAGCAGCACATCGTGTACGGACCCGTGCGATCACGCAGGCTCGGCCGGTCTCTCGGCGTCAACGTTCTGCCGATGGGTCTGAAGGTCTGCAACATGAATTGCGCGTACTGCCAGTACGGCTGGACAGGGAGACCGCGACTGCCCGCGGCGCGCGCGAAGCCGTGGCCCTCACCCGCTGAGGTGAGCGCGGCGGTCAGAACCCGACTGCGTCAAGCGGCGCGAAACGGCGAGTTGCTGGACCGGCTCACGATCGCCGGCCATGGCGAGCCGACGCTGCACCCGGAGTTCGAGGAGATCGTGAAGCGCCTGGTGGACCTCCGCGATCGCCTGGCGCCGGATCTCCGCCTCGCCGTCCTCTCCAATTCGACGACAGCCGCGTGGCCTGCCGTGCGGCGGGCGCTGGGTCTGTTCGACGAGCGCTACATGAAACTGGATGCCGGCGATCCCATCACCTATGCTCACGTCAATGGACCCGGCACGTCGATCGGCACGATCGTGGACGCGCTGCGCGATCTGCCGCGGGTCGTCGTGCAGGCGATGTTCATGAGCGACGGGAAGGGCCGCGTGGACAACACCACCGAAGGCGCCATCCGCGAATGGCTGACGGCCATCGACGCGATCCAGCCGTCGCGGGTGCAGGTCTACACGATCGATCGGCCGCCGGCGCTCGACGGGCTGCGCCCCGTGCCCATCCGCCGGCTGCGCGAGATCGCCGAGCGCGTCAGGGTCAGAGAGATCCCGGCGGACGTGTTCCCATGCACCGCCGACAGGGCTGGCGCGCGCGCGGATGGACCGTAACCCAGAACGATCGCCCAGCGTGCTTCTAATCGCGCAGGACGACGCTCAACAACGCACTGTTGATCGTGAGCGGCACATCGCCGTCGTACTCGATGACGCCCAGTTTCTTGAACTTGTTGAGGAAGACATTCACGTGCGAACGCGTCGTCCCCACCATTTTCGCGAGCGTATCATGCGAAATTTTCGGCACCACGCGGGTCGGCTCCTCGTCCTTGCTAGGTCAACCGCGCCGGCGGTGTCTTGACCAGGACACCGCCGCGTGCCTCTGCCTGTCACCCGGCACGTCGAACGCCATTTCACACCGT
>JAYVMG010000380.1:0-3152 GCA_043759095.1 Acidobacteriota bacterium
GCGGACGGGTTGATCACGGCCGGTGAGTCGGTGCGACACTCTCTCGTCGTCGGGTGTGGCCACCGGGTTCGAGTGTTGGCGCCAGGCGCCGTCACCGCGCTCATCGTCCTGTCGGATCCGGAACGCGAAGTACGACGCCAGCACGCTAAGACGATGATTGACGGTCCGCGCTTGGCGTCCCTCGTTCACCGGCGGACGTTCGACCAGACGCGCATTCCTCACATGCGGGTCGACGGCCTTGGTCGTGGACGCACGCCGTATCGATCCCCGCCCGAAGGCGCCAATGTACTGGCCGACCACGGGCCGTGTCACGGCATCGAGGTCAACGCCCGCCTCGTGGAGCCAGCCGATGAAGTGCGCGAGTCCGCGCGCATACGCACGGACCGTATAGGGCGAGCGGGCGCACTGCTCAAGATAGCGTAAGAAATTGTTGATCGCCGGCACAGGCCCGTGGTCCGGGCCGACGACGCGGGGGCGGTGCGGATCGGCCGTGACGTCGACGTTGAAGATCAGCATGGACTCTCATCCTATGCGGGCCTGCTCGCGCGAACGGCCTCGCCACCCGCGGGGACGCCGGCGAGTCCGCCCACGCGAGCACTAAGCGAGCATCTCCGGATTACTCTTCCTTGTCGCGAAGCATTTACCGATTCGCCTTCGGGGGCCGGCAGGGCCCGCACGGGATGATGTCGGGCGACGATGCGGTTTGGCCCATGGAGGTTGACTGACCCAGCGGGCGGTTGCTGCGACTCCCTCGCTGAGACATAGATCACGACGTGCTGCGCGCCGTTGTTTGAAAGCCTCTCAGGGCTTGAGGTCGAGCACCGCTTTGCCGGTCGCGAGGTCCGCAGGATCAGAGATGTGATCATGGACGATCAACCACTTGCCATCGATCTTCCGAAGCCCGCTGCTGGCGCGAATCCACAGATCGGAATGCTGCCCGTTGCTCTTGAGGGTGCCGCTCACCCGCTCCAGCGAGTAGATGAACGCCACGTCGTTACCGGCAACCACGTGAGGATCGCGCAGTTCCAACTCAATCGGACCAGTGTATTGGTCAAGGAACTCCACGTAGTTCTTCCGATACGCGTCCTTCCCTCGGTATTGAAGGGGCGGCACGATGTCATACGCCACCACCCCATCACCCGCCGCGTAGACCGCCATGATCCCGTCGATGTCCTTGGCGCGGAACGCCTTCGCCCATCGGTCCAAGACCTCTTGCACTTCGGCGGTGGTATCGGCTGCCTTGGTGCTGGCTCCGGTGCAGCCCGTCACCGAAAGTAGCGTCATAACGACGATTACCGTTACGATGGTGTGCCTGCCAGTCATCGGTCATTTCCCTTCGTCTTGATCGGGTGTCTCGCGCGCTGAGTGGATACGACGCGGTCTTCAGACCGCATCGCGGCGACCCACCGCGTTCGCGTGCTACGCATTCTTCGTCTTCCGCTTCGCTGCCCAGTATTTTTTCATACGAGCACTGACCGCCTTCCGCGCCGCCGCCGACATCCGCTGACGAAGGCGTCCACCGTCCTTCGCCTTCAGCCGTCCCGAGTCCTTTGCCATGATGAACGACAGCGGTAATTCGTCCTTGTCAAACGAATCACGAAGATGGGGGAACAGGCCCATCAGCAACTTGATTTCCTGTTTCAGATCTTCCAGGCGGGCTTCAGCGCCGCGCTTTGCGAGTGCCAAGATATTGGATGAATGCTTTGCCATACCGCGAGCATATCGCGATCGCGACCTCCAATGTAGGCTCTGCATCCCTAACGGCGCAGAATCAAGTACTGCTGGCCGCATCGCCGGACTTGGCACTCGCTTCCGTAGAATCCCTCCGAAGCCCTGCACCGTAACGGCACGGGCCCCACCTCCGAGTCGAAGCTCGGCAAACGCTTAATCGCCACCTACGCCCCGGTTAAGTTAAGAGAGGCTCCTGCCGGCGACGCCCTCGCCGGTCTCCACACCCGCTCGGAATGGGTACAACAGGACGCCTCTCAACGGGAGTGCGACCAGTACTCGAGATCCGAATCCCGAGATAATCCATCGAAGACGTACGCCGCGCGGAACCCACGGACGGTTCGGGCGTTGTCGCCTTCGGACTCGGCCTCACGTCGGCCGACGATCGGCGCCAGAATCGCGATGCCTTTCTCGCCCTTGCGGACGAAGCGACCCATCGTGCGCCACGTCTGAAAGCCCGCGACGCGCGTCGCGGTCGGGCACTGACTCGAGATGAGGCAGATGTTGTGAAACGAGAATGTCTTCTCGCGGACTATGTTGACTGGACGGTGGATGAACAGCCGGGCGTATCGATTTGCGCCTCTTGATGCACATAGTCCGAGCGAACCAGAGCCTCTGTCACTTGCCGTCGGACTCGAATGTGCCGGGCGCGAGGGCAACAAGGTGATATCCTGCTAGGGTATCTAAAAGGAATACTCATGGCAGCCATTTCACTGAAACTTCCCGAAGACCTTCTCGAGGCGTCCGGGCGTTACGCGGACGCGCTGCGGCTCACGCGGGCCGAGTACATCCGGCGCGCGCTCGAACAGATGAACCGCGAGACCCGCGCCCGCCTGCGGGCGCGCCGCCTCCGCGACGCCTCACACAAGGTCCGGGGCGAGAGCATGCGTGTCAACGCGGAATTCGCCGTGATCGAGCGAGACGTCGATGCGTAAGCGGGGCGAGATTTGGCTCGCGGACCTCAATCCCCGGCGGGGCACGGAGCCGGGAAAGACCCGTCCAGTGCTGATCGTCCAGGCCCAGGCCCTGCTCGATGCCGAGCATCCGTCGACGCTTGTGGTCCCGCTCACCACACAGCTCGTCGACGCCGCCGAACCACTCCGGATTCGCATTCGCGCGTCCGGTTCGTTGAAGAAAGATTCGGACGCCCTGATCGACCAGGTGCGCGCCATCGACAATCGCCGGTTGGTTCAAGGCCCCCTGTCGCGCCTTCAGCCGAAACAACTCGACGCGGTCGGGCACGCGCTGCTCGAAGTGCTCGATCTAACGAGCGATTAAGCGCGTCGGCTCTGCCGCAGTGCGCCAGCCGTCGCCGGAATGATTCCTCGAACGCCGTACGGGTTGACTGGGACGCGTCGGGTTGCGCCGCAGTCGACACAGTCAGAGCGATTCCAAGAAGGCCAACAAGCGGTCGTCGGGACGGA
>JAYVMG010000381.1:0-20467 GCA_043759095.1 Acidobacteriota bacterium
CTGCACGTCAAGCCGCGCGTCCATGAACTGCTCATGATCACGAAGCTCCTCACCGTGTTCGACCTGTTCGATGACGAAGCCGAGGCTGTGAAGAGCTTCGGGGCCGCGCGACCGCGATAGGTCCACACGCTCAGCGCGTCGGTTCCCTGCGCAACGTTCGCGCATGGCTTGCCGGAATCGTTCCCGCGCCTCAGGCAGCTATACTGGTTTCGTTTTCAACACGCCGATCTGCACAAGCATGCCGGTGAAATCGTACATCGGTCGCACGTAAGCGAACTGCAGGTTCGTCAGTGTGTAGAACCACACACTCGGGAGCTGGAACGGCTTGCGCGTCGCCGGCAACCCCAGGAACCCTCCGGTGTCGGTGCCCGACAGCGTGGCGACCTCGGCGATGCGGCCGCCGTCGATGATCACTTCTTCGCTGGCGATCCTGCTGTCGGGAAACGCGGTGAACCACATCTCGTAGAGGTGCGCGATCGCCGACGATCCCTCGACGCGACCCGCGAGATGGCTGTCCATCACACAGCTGGCCGCGTGCTGGCGGGCAATTTCATCGATATCGCGGCTGGCCCACAACTGCTGGCGGCGCGACAGCAGCGCGGCAATCTGCTCGCGCGTCGGCGGCATCGCGCCTCGACCGAGAGACCCATCACCGGTGGCCGCCGTGGGCATCGCACGCACATCGGGCGGCGCCGCGCCGGTCGATCTCGCCTTCAAGATCCCGATTTGAATCAGCATCCCGGTGAAATCATAAATCCGCCGCTCGCCGCCGACGCGGCCATCGATCACGGTCGACAGCAGGACCATCGGCAGATTGAATGGTCTGCCCGTCGGCGGCAGACCCATGAACCCGCCGGTGTCGGTTCCTGCAGCCGTCACGACCCACGCAACTCGATCGCCGTCGATGAGCAGATCATCGGTGCGGAAGGCGAGGTCGGGAAAGCCGCTCACCCACGCGCGATTGACGTCATCGATGGCCGCGCGACCTTTCAGTTTGCCACCGGCGGAAGGGCTGTCGACGATGCAGTTATCGGTATACATGCTGCCCAGAGCGGCGACGTCATGACGGTTCATGGTCTCGAGCCGCCGTTCAATCAAGGCCGCCATGTCATCGCGCGTCATGCATGCACCCTTCCTTCGCCACCTGGGTCAACCGATCGGCATGAGATGCGGGAATCGTCGCCACGCGCCGCGTCCACGGCGGTGATGTTGGCACTTTCGGGTGACACCCGCAAGCCACGTCACATGTCAGCGGTTCACAGCTCCTGCACCGGTGAGGTCACCACGCGGGTCGCTCAACGAGCCAGGTTGTGCCTACTAAGAAGGCCGTTCTTAACTGCGGCTGGACCTATTTCCCGGTGTGGATCGCGACGGTGATCTTATAGGCTCCACGGAGACACGTCGGATACAATGCGCATGGTTCCGGGCCCCCCGGATTCGAACACGCGCGCAGCACGCCGGCACCGGCATCTGCCCGGACGGTTGCGCCCTTTACGGAGCGACACACCTCATGCGAATCACCCCGCACCGGCTCGCTGGGCACCTCCTGTGCCTCGCCCTCTCGTCACTGGCGACCGCCGCATCGGTCCACGCCGCGACACGCTGCGTCGCGCCCGGCGGCGCATACGGTTGCTTGAGTTCAATTAACATCGCGATCTCGGCGAGCGCGGCCGGCGACGTGGTGGTGATCACCGACGGCCACTACGCCGAAAACGTCGTCATCGATAAGCCGCTGACGCTCACGGGAACCGGCGGCGGCGCCGTCCTCATGCCCGCGGTCTCGAACCCCAATCCGTGCCCCGGCGAAGGATCGCTCTGCGCCGGCGCCAGCAACATCATCCTCGTCCAGGCCAGCAACGTCGTCATCCGCAACCTGACGCTCGATGGCGACAATCCCGCCCTCACGAGCGGCGTGGTCCGCGACGGGGCAGACCTCGACGCGCGCAACGGGATTATTACCAACCATCACGCAGGCGTGTATAACGACCTGACGGTCACCAACGTCACTGTGCAGAACATCTACCTGCGCGGGATCTACGCGTCAAGCGGCGGGACCTTCACGTTCGATCGCAACACCGTGCGCAACGTGCAGGGCGAGTACGCGTCCATCGCGATGTTCAACGTTGGCGGCTCGGGACGGATGACGCGCAACACCGTGTCAAAGGCGAACGATGCCATCAGCTCGAACTGGTCGGCCGGCGTGGAGTTCGTCGGCAACACGATCACCGAGTCGGCGAGCGGGGTGCATACAGACAACTCCAGCGGCGGCGATCTTATCGCTGACAATCGCGTGAGTCGGGGCAACGCGCTGACCAGCGGTTCGGCAACCTATGGAATCTGGACTTTCGTGGCGTACGCGCCGGTCACCGTCCGCGGCAACCGAATAGACGACGTCGATGTCGGCCTGGCTGTGTTCGGACAGGCGCCAGGGCTCGCCTCACCCGCCGGAACGACGTTCACGGACAACGTCGTCCGCGGGCGGAACACCGCCGGCAGCGTCGGCGCGTGGGTCACGACCGACCAGTTCGGGTTCGGATCGAACACCGTCGCGGCATCGTTCTCGAACAACGTCGTCTCGGGTTTCAGCGATGGCCTGCTGATGCAATCCGATCCGGGCAACACGATCAGCGTGCGTGCGACCTGCAATGACGTGCGCGGCAACGTCCGGGCGGCCGCATCTATGGGCGCGTATCAGCCGGACGCCGCCGGACACCAGGACATTTCGCTCGCGTTGAATAATCTGGCCGGTACCGGCACGGGCTTCGCGAATCTCGCCGCCGGGACCATCGACGCGCAGCGAAACTGGTGGGGATGCGCGGCGGGACCAGGAGGGCGCGGGTGCAGTTCGGTGTCGGGCGACATCGACGTCCGGTTCTGGCTGGAGCACGCACCGCAGTGTGCGGTCGGCCGCGGGCGCCTCGACGGCGATCGCTAGCAACGTGTACCGACTGGCGCTTAGGCCACGCCTTCGGAACGTGCGAACGTGCGCACGGTACGCGTAGCGCGTGAGGGCGTGGGCACGGTCATCGCTCGCCAATGGGTATGGGCCACGCTTGCGCGCGACGCCACGCTTCGGGTGCCGTCGCGTGAACTCATCCTGAAGGGGCCGTTCGAACAGGAATTCGATGTCTCGCCTGACGGATCCCGATTCCTGGTGCTTGTCCAGAACTGGATGGCAGAACTGCGCCGTGTGACGGCGGCGGGCCGTTGAGGCCGATCGAGAAATCAACGCCTGCTGTGACCTGATCAGTCAGGCACGCGCCTTCGCCCCTATGAAGTCACTGCCCAGATCGAACAGCGCCGTCGCGCCGATCACGTTGCTGATGAACAGGAATCCCGCAGCGAAGAAGTAACACGTGGTCTCATTCTCGAATAGAGTTCCTGCATGGCTCGATTTCGCCTGCTCGTGCTCCTGGCCGCCATGTGTGGGCCGACCGCCGCCGTTTCACAGCCACTGGACGAGGTGAGCCGAGCCCGCTCGCTGGCAAACGGCGGTCAGCGCGGCGAGGCGATCGCTCTTCTCCGTCACCGGCTTGAGACGGCGCCGACCGACGGCGACGCGCTGGTGGCGCTCGGCGCCATCCTGTCCTGGGAGGGACAGTACGACGAGGCCCGGCGGAATCTGGAACTGGCGCTCGAACGGCATCCCACCGACACCGATGCGCTTGGCGCGCTGCTGAACGTCGAGCTCTGGTCGGACCACCCCCGGCAGGCGCTGCAGGTCGCGCAACGCGGGTTGGCAGAGGCGCCCAACGACAACCGGTTCCTGCAGGGACGTCAGCGCGCGACCGACGCGCTCGATTTGCTCCGTCCCTGGCAGGTGTCGGCCAACGAGAACTATGACTGGTTCAACGACGATCGGACCGCGTGGAAGGAGACGCAGGCCGCGCTCAAGCGCGATACCCCGGTCGGCTCGCTGATCGTCCGCGGCTCGCGCGCGCAGCGCTTTTCGCTCACCGATAACCAGTTCGAAGTCGAGATGTACCCGCGCTTCCGCCCAGGCACCTACGCGTATGTCTCGGCCGGCTATGCGCCCGACAAGAAGTTGTACCCCGAGTACCGATACGCCGCCGACATCTACCAGTCGCTGGGTGCAGGATTCGAGGGCTCATTCGGCTACCGGCGACTGGGCTTCGCGACCAAGACCGACATCTACGTTGCGACGATGAACAAATACGTCGGGAACTGGCTCCTGACCGGACGGATGTTCTACATTCCCGATCGCGCCGGCAGCAACTCACGGTCGTATCACGGATCGTTCCGGCGCTATTTCGGCAGTGAGGGGACCAGCTATTTCGGCGCGCGCTACAGCCGCGGCCTCGCGCGAGACGAAATCCGCAACATCAACGACTTCGAGGTGCTGGCGTCGGACACCGTGGCGCTGGAGCTGCAGGCGTACCTGGGCCACCGCGGCGTCTTCAGTGCATCCGGAGGCACGAGCCGCCAGGAACGCGTCGATCGCGAATCGCTGCGGCAGCACTCGTTGTCCGCGGGGTTGGGGCTCCGCTTCTGAACCCGTGACGCGGTTGCCCGCGGCCGTCGTCGCGGCGCTGGTGTTTGTCGGGGCGCTCACCGTCCTGCCTCGAGCCGTCGCGCCGCCGCGCCCCGAGATCGTACAGGCGAAGCAGGCGCGCGCGGCCACGGCGCTCATGAGGGCGGAACGCTGGGCCGACGCGCTTACGCCGACCCAGGCGCTCGCGGCGCAGTATCCCGCCAGCCACATCTACGCCGAACAACTTGCGGTCATTCACCACCATCTGCGCCGCGATGCCGACGAAGCGCATGCATGGGAGCAGTTCATCACGACGTCGCCGACGCCGTCCGAGGCATGCCCGCAAATCGGTGAGGCGTACCGCCGCATGAACGCGACCGCCCGCGCCGTGGATGCATTCGATCGCTGCCTGGCGTTCGAGCCGGACAACCCCGACCTCCTGTTCTATGCGGCGCGCGCCGCGGAATGGGTCGAGAAGGTCGATCGAGCCGAGCAGCTCTATCGGCGCGCGCTCGCCGCCGACGCGCGCAACATGGACGTCCAGCTCGGTCTGGCGCGCGTGCGCCTCCATCAGGGCGATCCGGGGCAGGCGCTGGCGGGCGCGCGGATCGTCCTCGAGCAGCAGCCGGCTGACGCCGACGCGTGCCTGGTCGCCGGGCTCGCCGCGCTCAAGCTGGATCGCGCCGCCGACGCCCGCGGGTATTTCGAGCGGGGCCTCGTCACCAACGAGACGTATCCCGATCTGCACCTCGGCCTCGGCATGGTGGAGGAGGCCGAACGCCACGGCGCCGCCGCACGGGCCCAGTACGAGCGCGCGCTGGCGCTCGACGCGACGCGCGCCGACATCCGCCAGCGGCTCAATCGCCTGACGGAGGGCGGCGCCCGATGATGCGGCGCGACCTCGCCGGCGCTGCGGGCCGCGCGGCGTCCGTCGCGATTTGCGCGCTCACGGGGCTGTACGGCGTCTTCGCATACGTTCCGTTCACCTTCACCCAGGTCATTCAGACGCGCCTGTTCGAGCCGTTCTCGCGGTTCATCGACTGGCATTCAGCGTTTGCGTGGGCTGGCCTGGCAGCGCTGGCGTTCGGCGAGCGCCGGCACCTGCGTGCCGTTCTCCCCGGCGCCGTCGCGCTGATGACGGTCGCGGCTGCCGCGGCGATCGCGTGTACTGTGAGGCCGCTGGCACGCTTCCAGAGCGGCGGTCCGGCAGCGCTTGGCGCCGGCGCGATCGGGATCGTGCTCATCATCTGGCTGGCCGGCGTCGAAGCGCACGCGGTCTGGTTCAGAGTGAAATGGGCGCCGCGACGGCCCGACACCGACGACAGCGGACGGCTCTTCGCCGCGGCGATCCTCGCCGCGCTTTTCAGCTGGGCGCTGTTTGCCGTGACCACGATCGTTCGCGGAGCCGCCGCGCCCATTCGCGAGGAACTGATCTGGAGCCTCCTCGCGCATCTGGTCACGTTCACCGGCGCGTTCGTCGCGGCTGCGGTTGTGACGGGACTGGCGGGAACGGGTGACGGCGCGGCGCGTCGGGAATGCGCGATCTGGTGGCTGGCGCTGACGGCGGTCGTTGCGGCGCTGATCGATCGCGTCGTGTTCGCGGGGATCGCGTTCGGCGGCGTCGCCGCCTGGGCGATCGCCGCCCTCTTCGCAGCGGCGATCACCGCGTGCTGGGCGTCGATGGCGCTCGCCTCGCGCGCGGCGACGCCGCGTCCGGTCGAAAGCGGCGCGGATCTCTTCTTCGCGCCGGGAGGCCGCCGCTCGCTCCGACTCACGGCGCTGCGCCTCATCGTGCTGGCGGTCATCGCCGTGGCGCTGACCACTCGCGCGGCCGTCATGGACTGGAACTACCTCGCGCAGAAGCTCATCGCCTTCGCCGTCTGGGCAGCCGCGCTCTCGACGATGTATGCGACGCTGCCGGCGATCCGGCGGGTGGGCGCGACGTCCCTGCTTGCCGTCGCGTGCCTGGCGCCTATCGGGTTCGGCGTCGTGGAAGCGCGGCGCGATCGCGCGACGGCCGATCGCCTCGCCGGCGTCAACCCGTCGTTCCGTCTGGTGCGCGACGCGATCGTTCCGGCCGCTGGCTCGCACAGCGAGCTCTTCGCGTTCCTCGGGAAGCGGACGAACATCGCGCGCGAGCAGGAAGTCGACCCGGTCGACGTCAACTTTGTCGACGGCCTCGCGGCGTCGGCCGGCGACAAGCCGCACGTCTTCATGTTCGTGGTCGATAGCCTGCGGCGCGACTACGTCGGGGCGTTCAATCCCGCAGCCACGTTCACGCCTCGCATCGATGCGTTCGCCAAGGAGAGCGTCGCGTTCACGAACGCGTTCACCCGCTACGGCGCGACGGGGCTGTCCGAACCGTCGATCTGGGCCGGCTCAATGCTGGTCCACAAGCAGTACGTGACGCCGTTCGGCCCGATGAACACGCTCGAGAAGCTCCTCGCCGCGGAGCGGTACCGGCAGGTGGTAAGCATGGACAGCATTCTCAAGGTGATCCTGACGCCCGATCCGGGGCGCCGCGAACTCGACGCCGGCATTGCGACGAAGGACTACGACGGCTGCCGCTCGCTGGTTGAACTCGGCCAGATCCTCCGCTACGGGGGCGAGGCGGCGCGGCCGCTGTTCGCGTACACGCAGCCGCAGAACCTGCACATCTCGTCGATCACGCGCGAAGGCGCAACGGCGCCGGAGGGTGAGTCCTATCCGGGCTTCTACGCGCCGTACGCATCACGGCTGAAGCGGCTCGACGGCTGCTTTGGCGCGTTCATCGACACGCTCAAGGAGATCGGGCTCTACGACCACAGCATCGTAGTCTTCACCGCGGATCACGGCGACTCGCTCGGCGAGGACGGGCGCTTCGGGCACGCGTACACCATCTTTCCCGAGATCCTGCGCATCCCCCTCATCGTCCATGTGCCGCGGCCTCTCACCGAGGCGTTCACGCCGGCCCGCGACAGCCTCGTGTTCTCGACCGACATCGCGCCAACGATGTACGCGCTGCTCGGGCATGCCCCGACGGCCGCGGCGTTTCCACTCGGGCGCCCGTTGTTCGTGCCGAAGGGGGCGCCGATCGCCGCGCGAAGCGGCGACGAGCTGGTCGCGTCGAGCTACGGGACGGTCTACGGGCTGATCCAGCAGGCGGGGCAGCGGCTCTACATCGTGGATGCGGTCAACTTTCAGGACTATGTCTACGACCTGCGTGCCGGATTGATCGGACGCCGCGACGCCGATCCCTCGGACGCCGAGCGTGCGAAGAACCAGCAGACGATCCGGGATCAGCTCGACGCGATCGACCGGTTCTATCGCTTCGAACCGTCGTCGCGGTGAAGGGCGGGCGCCGGCTCGAACCGCGATCGGTACGACGCCCAGTGATGCACGGCGATGCCGGCATAGCTGGGATGGGTCGCGAAGTTCGCCTCGGCCGCCGACAACTCCCGTTCCATGTCCTCGTTCGTTTTCCCGGCGAACGTCAGTTTCGGCAACATGATCCGCGATGCGCGGACCGCGTCGAAGACACGGTGCGACACCGGGTCGGCGAACGTGTCGGCGCGCGGGTCGCGCCACTCGCCCTCTCGGCGGAGCGCGCGGATCGCGGCGTCCACCCGCGCCGTGACCGCCTCGTCAGCGGCGGGCAACGCGAACAGCCGCGCGAGGTCGGCCAGCACACTGACGGCGTCCGACAGGTCGCGCAAAGTCGGATGCGGGGCGATGCGCACGCCGAGATGCACCGACGCGCCGTCCGTGACGACGGTGAGGCGGCCGCGTCTCAGGACGTCAACGCCGCGCGCCCGGCCGGTGACCACGTCGCGAAACGCCTGGCGCGGAATCCCGGTGAGGAACCAGTAGCCGGCGTCGTCGGTCGTCGACGTTTCGACTCCGACGTAGACACGCGCGTGGCCGGCTCTGTCGGCATAAGCCAGCAGATCCTCGGCATGTGCGACGATGCCGTCGCCGCCGGCCGCGACGGTGCGATAGTCCATGATGCCGACGTTATCGAGGAGATCGAGGCAGTGGAGGCTGGCCGGCTTTCGCACGTTGCGAAACGTCACCGCGCCAATCGCGTCCCGCGTCTCGTCGTCGGACGCCTGCCACCAGAACGGGATGTCAATGCCGTACACGATGCCCGCGGCGCGCGCTTTGGCCTGCGCCCGCGCGTTCAGATCGAGAAAATCCTCGAGCAGGCGTTCGCGGCGCGATGGATCCTGCCAGTCGAGCAGCAGGTACGGCTCGGTGTCGAAATGGATGCCGTCGAACCGCTGGTCCGCCGGCGCTGTCGCATTGAACGCGATCACGGCGTCGACGATCCCGAGCACGAGCGCGTGCTGCTCGCGGCGGGCGTACCTGGGATCGCCGTCGAGCGCGTGGACCGCCAGGCCGGCCCGGTGGGCCTCGGCGAGGAAGGCGCGCCAGTCGGCGGCGCGTTCGAGCGCACGGGCGCGGCGGCCGGCCGGCGTGGTGGCTATCTGCATCCACACGACGCCAATGCCCCGCTCGCGGCAGAACTCGAAGAACTGCTGACGCTCGCCGGCGTCGGCCAGCAGGGGCGTCGGGGCCCAGACCCACAACGCGCGCGACCGCGCCGGCTCGGCCGCCGCCGGGAGGCACAGCCCCAGCGCCACGCACAGGCCCAGCAAACGTGTGAGCGCGGACACGCATCCATTATGATGGCTTCGCCGCATGGCTGACGTGTTTCTCCCCGCCACCGAGGACGACGACCCCGAGCAGATTCTCCGGCAGACGCGCGAGCGGTTCATCGACGCGTTTCCCGGCCGCTGCCGATCGATCCGGTTGCTGGCCGATACGGTCGCGACGATTGGCATGGGCGGGCCGATCGAGGCGCTCCGGCGGATCGTGCATCAGTTGACCGGTCTCGCCGGGACGGTCGGCTTTCCGTCAGTCAGCGAGCGCAGCGCGGATCTCGAAACGCTGATCGTGGCCGCGCCCACGATCGGGATCGACTTGCAGGCGATGCTCGCCGCGCTCGACGATGTGTGTGCGGCGTTCGACGCCGACGCGCGTCTGCCGCCGCCCGAGTGGGCCGCGGTGCCGGCGTCGATCGCCGCGGCCGGCGACAAAGTGCTGGTGGTCGAGGACGAACGGTCGCAGCAGGCGCTGGTGGTGGCGATGCTGCGGCGGGCCGGATTCCGGACGGCGGCGATCGGGAACGGCGCCGAGGCGGTCGACGCCGTCCGACTCGAGCGCCCCGCGCTGGTGCTGCTCGACATCGATCTGCCGGGGGCCGACGGCTACGAAGTGTGCCGGCGGCTGAAGGCGTCCACCGATTGCGCGTCGATTCCCGTGCTCTTCATGACGTCGCGCGGCGGCGGCGACGATCGGTGGACGGGCCTCGCGCTGGGCGCCGACGATTACCTCACGAAGCCGGTCGATCAACGCGAGCTCGCGCTCCGTATCCGACGGCTGATTGACCGCGCGCATGCGCCGGCGTCAAGCGGGCAGGCCCTGACCTACGAGGCGTTCGCGCTGGCCGCGCAGGAGGTCCTGCGTCATGAGGCCGGGTCGCTCGCGCTGCTCCGGATCCCTCGCGAAGAGGCGGATCAGGCGGCCGGTCGCGTGATCGAGAGCGTCAGACGCAAGGATCTCGTCGGCCGATACGATGCGAACCACCTGCTGCTGCTCCTGCCGGGTGTCGCGGCGCCCGCGGCGTGCGCTCAGCTTCGCGATCTCGTGACGGCCCTCAGGGACGCCGGCGTGGAGCAAGTGGCCGCCGGTGTTGCAGGGACGACGGTCGCCGCGTCGAAGACGATCGAGGCGCTGCTGGCAGAGGCCGACGAGGCGCTGAACGAGGCGCGGTACCTCGGCGAGGCGTCGGCCCTGCGCAGCGACAAGCGCCGCGCCGACAGCGCGCCGGCCCGCGCGCGAGTGCTGCTGGCCGACGACGACCCCGACGTGATGCGCATCGTCGACTCCCAGATGCGCGCTGCCGGCTACGACACCACGGTCGTGTTCGACGGCCACGCCGCGCTCGCTGCGGCGGGGGAGCGCACGCCCGACCTGATGGTCATCGATCTCATGATGCCGAAGCTGACCGGCTTCGACGTCCTGCGGCAGTTGCACACGCTCGGCGGCTCGCGGCCGCGGACGCTCGTCCTGTCGGCGCGCGGACGCGAAGAGGACGTCACGCGCGCGTTCGAATTGGGCGCCGACGACTACATGACGAAACCGTTCAGCCCGCAGGAGCTGATGGCCCGGGCGTCTCGCCTGCTGCGATGACGCTCATCCTGCGGATCGCTGACGCGTTCCGCAGCGCGCTGGTCCCGTTTCTTATCGGCGCGGCGAGCACGTGGACGCTGCTGATCGGCCTGCTCGTGATCCAGCGCGGCGTCGCGAGTCTGGCGGCGCGCCGGCGCGGCGCGCTGGAGCGACGCTTCCTGCCGCGTGTTGCCGCAGTGCTCGAGGGCGCCGACGCCGGAGCCGCGGCACAGCTCGGGCGGAGCGGGTCGCGCCATCGCCGTCTCATCGGACACCTGCTGCTCAACGCCGTGGGCGCGCTCGCTGGTGCGCCCGTCGCCCGCGCGCGGGAGATGGCGCACTCGCTTTCGCTGATCGATCTTTGGCGCACCGACCTCGAGGATCACCGTTGGTGGCGCCGCGCCGACGCCGCGCGCGCGTTCGGCGTCGTCGGGGAGCCGTCCGGCTTCGACCTCCTGATCGCCGCGCTCGACGACCCCCACGAGGAGGTTCGCGCGGCGGCGGTCGACGCGCTCGGCCGCCTGCACGACATTCGCGCCGCCGCCCCACTCATTGCCCGGCTCTCCGAGCAGTCGCGCCATCAACGCGTCCGCATCGTCGACGCGCTGCAGTCGCTCGGGCCGGGCGCCGGTCCATCGCTGCTCGCGTTCGCAAGGGAGCATGTCGATCTGCTGCCGGCCGTCGCCGATCTGATCGCGATGGTGTGCGGAGCCTCCGCGACGGACGACCTGATCGGCTGGCTCGCGGACGCGCGCGCCGACGTGCGGGCCGCGGCGCTCTCCGCCCTCGGCTCGACCGGCGTCGACGACCGTACGTTCTACCACGCCATCAAGGCGCTCGGCGACGAGGACGCAGGCGTCCGGGCGATGGCGGCGCGGGCGCTCGGACGGAGTCGTCGCGACGATGCGGCCGCCTACCTCGGGGATCGGTTGGAGGACGAGTGGGAAGTGGCCGCGCACAGCGCCCGTGCGCTGGCGGCGCTCTCGGCCGCTGGGCGTCTGGTGCTGATCGATCGGGCGGAGGGCGATCGGCCCGGTGCCGCGCTTGCACGGCAGATGCTGTGGGAGATCGACGCCAGGACGGGCACCGTGGCGCCCGGCGCGGTGGGGGCCTGAGATGCTGCGCCATTACGTCGTCGTCGGTTTATCGGTGTTCGACCTCGGCGTGCTCGTGTACTTTCTCGCCCTCAACACGCTGTACCTCGTGTTCACGGTCGTCGCGTTCGTGCGGCTGAACAGCCACCGCCGCCGCTGGAGCTCGCGCGAGCTCGACGCCATCGTCCGCTCGCCGGCGACGCCCGGCATCTCGCTGATCGTGCCGGCCTACAACGAGGAGGCCACGATCACTGAGAGCGTGCGCGCGCTATTGCTCCTGAACTACCCGGCGTTCGAGGTCATCGTGGTCAACGACGGCGCGAAGGACCGGACAATGGCGGTGCTGGCCAAGGCCTATGGGATGCTGCCGGCGCCAGCCAGCTACGCGCAGTCGATTCCGTCGCAGCCGGTGAAGGAGTTCTACCGGTCGCTGGCCTACCCGGAGCTCGTCGCGATCGACAAAGTGAACGGGGGGAAAGCGGACGCAATCAACGCCGGCATCAACGCGGCGCGCTACCCTCTGGTGTGCGTGATCGACGCCGACTCGATTCTGGAACCGCACGCGCTGACGCGCGCGGTGCTGCCGTTCGTCGAGGACCCCGACACGCTCGCCGCGGGCGGCATCGTCCGCATCGTCAACGGCTGCGACGTCGACAGCGGACGCGTCACTCGGGTCCGGCTCCCGCGCAACGCGCTGGCGATGTTTCAGGTCGTCGAGTATCTGCGCGCGTTCCTGGCCGGGCGCGTGGCGCTGTCGGCGGGAAACATGCTGCTGATCATTTCCGGCGCGTTCGGCATCTTCCGGCGAGACGCCGTGGTCGAGGCCGGAGGGTTCCGGGCCGACACGGTGGGCGAGGACATGGAAATCGTGACGCGCCTCCACCGAATCTACCGCGAGCGCGGCCAGAAGTACCGCATCGTGTTTCAGCCCGATCCCGTCTGCTGGACCGAGGC
The DNA here is from genome assembly GCA_043759095.1 of Acidobacteriota bacterium. Taxonomy (GTDB): domain Bacteria; phylum Acidobacteriota; class Vicinamibacteria; order Vicinamibacterales; family CAVVIG01; genus CAVQFC01. The sequence goes on from JAYVMG010000381.1 coordinate 12,754, forward strand.
GCCCGAATCCACGAAGATCCTGCGCAACCAGCGCAACCGGTGGCAGCGCGGCACGCTCCAGGTGCTCGGCTACCACCGCAAGATGATCCTGAACCCGCGCTACGGGATGGTGGGACTGTTCGCGATGCCGTACTATCTGATCTTCGAGGCGCTCGGGCCGATCCTCGAGTTGAGCGGCTTCGTGGTCACGATTCTCGCGCTGGCGCTCGGGCTACTCGACTGGCGCTTTGCGCAGCTGGTGTTCCTGGCGGCGATTGTGTACGGCGCGGTGATCTCGGTGGGATCGGTGCTGCTCGAGGAGCTGTCGTTCGGGCGCTATCCGCGCGTCAGCGACCTGCTGACGCTCGCCCTCGTCGGCATCGCCGAGAACTTCGGTTACCGGCAACTCACCACGTGGTGGCGGCTCCGAGGGATCGTCGACTACTTCAAGAAGAAACAAGGCTGGGGCGCGATGACCCGGAAAGGATTCACAGGCGCATGAAACTGCGCGTCGTACTCGCGGAAGACGATCCTGACATTCAGCTCGTTGCGCGAATGTCGCTGAAACGCGCCGGCTTCGACGTGACCGTCGCCTCGAATGGCCTCGAGGCGCTGCAGCGGGTCGCCGAGGCCGCGCCCGACGTCGTCCTGCTCGACTGGATGATGCCGGAGCTCGACGGCCTCGCCGCGTGCGCGCGGCTGAAGGGCGACGAGGCGACGCGAGGCATCCCGGTCATCTTCCTGACCGCCAAAGCGCAGGAGAGCGAGATCGCGAAGGGGCTGTCGCTCGGCGCGCTCGGCTACATCACCAAGCCATTCGACGCCCTGACCCTGGGCAACCGGGTGCGCGAGCTGCTCAAGGTGTAATGGCGAATCCTATCGAGCGAAAAGTCTGGGCGGGCGCGGCGACGGGCATCCTCATCTTCGTCGCGGTTGCGGCACTGGCGCTTCGCAGCGGGCGCGAGGTCGCGGCGGACGAGCAGTGGGTGTCACACACGCACCAGGTGCTGGCTAGCCTCGAGGCGATGGAGTCAGCCATCGGTGATGCCGAGTCGAGCATGCGAGGCTACGCCCTCACGTCGGATGCCGTCTTTCTCCGGCAGCACATGGAAAGACGGCATGTCATGGACGACCGGCTCGGGCGCATCGGCGTGCTCACGACCGACAATCGGTTGCAGCAACAGCGGCTGGAAGATCTCCGCCGCCGGATCGCGGACAAGGTCGCGTTCATGGACGAGTTGCGCGCGTCGACTGAGCGTGGCGGGGCCGCGGCAGCGTTGCGCACAATCGCGACGGGCCGTGGCTTGACGACGATGCGGGCAGTGACCGCGGGCATCGGCGCGATGCGATCCGAGGAAGACAGGCTCCTCGCGGAGCGAACGGCTGTGGCTGCGGTCACCGCCACACGCGCCTCGTCGGTCCTGATCGTCCTTGGCACGCTGGGAACGGGGCTGCTGATCCTCAGCTTTGGGCTCGTCGCCCGTCGCGTGCGGGACCAGCAGCAGGCGCAGCAGGCGCTCAAGGCGAGCGAGGAGCGCCTCCACCTGATCGTCGACAAGATGATCGCCGGGCTGGTGATCACGAACGACCGAGGGAAGATCGAGTCGATCAACCCCGCGGCGCAGCGAATGTTCGGCTACAGTGCGGACGAGATCGTCGGCCGCTACTTCAAGCGCCTGGTCGTCGCTCCCGAGGCGGACGACCAGGAGGTCGAACGCTTTCTTCTCTCCGTGCAAGAGCAGGGCATGGGGCAGGTCACCGAGTGGGACGGCCGCCGCAGCGACGGCGCGGTGTTTCCGCTCGAGCTGTCGCTGTTCGAGTTCCGCACCGCGACCGCGCGGCACTTCGCCGGCATCGTCCGCGACATCTCCGAGCGCCGCGAGATCGACCGGATGAAGGACGAGTTCATCTCGGTCGTCAGCCACGAGCTGCGGACGCCGCTGACCTCGATTCGCGGCGCCTTGCAGCTGGTGCTGGCGGAGCGGCCCGCGTTCCAGGATCCCGAGCACGAGCCGCTGCTCAACATCGCCCTGAACAACTGTGAGCGGCTGATCCGGATCATCAACGACATCCTCGACGTCTCGAAGATCGAGGCCGGGCAGATCGACCTGAGACGGCGACCATGCCAGGTTCGTGACATCGTCCGCGATTCGATCGAGAGCGTCCAGGAGATGGCGCGGGCCTCGTCGGTCCGTGTCGTCGCCGACCTGCCGGCCGGCCTGCCGCCGGTGCTGGCCGACGTCGATCGGATCGTGCAGGTATTCGTCAACCTGCTGTCGAACGCGGTCAAGTTCGCGCCGGCGCAATCGGTCGTGACGATTGCCGCGGTCGAGCAGCCCGGCGACCGCGTCGCAATCAGCGTCCGCGATCGCGGCGTCGGCATCTCGGCGGAGGACTTCGACAAGCTGTTTCTCAAGTTCCGGCAGCTGGACGGCTCGGCGACCCGCAGCCGCGGCGGCACCGGCCTCGGCCTGGCGATCGTGAAGGCGCTGATCGAGCAGCACGGCGGCAGCGTCGCCGTCGCCAGCACGCCCGGCGATGGCACCACGTTCACGGTCACGCTGCCGGCGGCCGTGAACGAAAGCGCGCTCGACCGGCGGGCTCCGTTGACGGTGCCAACCGCCGCGCCGCGGCGCGCTCGAACGGTCCTCGTCGTCGACGACGACGCCGACGTCCGGCGCGTGCTTCGCGGCCTGCTGCAGATGGCGGGCTACACGGTCATCGAGGCCGCGAATGGCGATGCGGCCGTCCGCGCCGCATCGGATCACCTCCCGGATCTGATCACCATGGATCTGGTCATGCCGGTCCGCGGCGGCCTCGACGCGATCGCGGCGCTATCTGCCGACCCCCGCACGGCCACCATTCCGATCGTCGTCGTCTCGGCGATGTCGGAGACGATCGCGGTCGAGCCGTCGCTGTCGGTGCTTCCCAAGCCGGTGAGCGCCGACCGGCTGCTGCGCGAGATCGATCAGCTCGTCGGCCGCGCCCCGGCTGGCAACGTCCTGCTCGCCGAAGACGACGGTGACCTGCGCAACGTGCTCGCGCAGACGCTGACCCGCAAGGGCTTTCACGTCGAGACCGCCGCCAACGGCGAGGCGGCGCGCGTCCTGTTCGACGCGTCGCGGTGGGACCTGGTGCTCGTCGATCTGCATATGCCGTTGCTGGACGGGTTCGGAGTGATCGAGCACGTCCGGTCGACAGTCGCCGGACGCGACACGCCGATCGTCGTCATCTCCGGCAGCAACACCGGCCAGGGTGAGCGGCGATCGCTGAAGCTGGGCGCCAATGTCTATTTCGCGAAGCCCGTGAATGCTGAATCGCTCGTCACCGAGTTGAACCGGCTGCTGGCGGCGGCGCCGTCGCCAGCGATGGAGATCTGATGCCTGCCGTCCCCGCGTACCTGCCTGCCAATGAGCACGAGCGCCTGACGGCGCTGCGCACCTACGACGTGCTCGACACGGCGCCAGAGGCCGCGTTCGACGACCTGACGAAGGTCGCGTCCTACATCTGCGACACGCCAATCTCCGTGATCAGCCTGATCGATCGCGATCGGCAGTGGTTCAAGTCGGAAGTGGGCCTCGGCGTGCGCGAGACGCCGCGCGATCAGGCGTTCTGCGCGCACGCGATTCTCCAGGAGGGCGTGTTCGTCGTGCCCGACGCCTCCGCGGACACGCGCTTCGCCGGCAACCCGCTCGTGAAAGCGGATCCGAACATCCGGTTCTACGCAGGCGCGCCGCTGGTCACGCCGGACGGCTACGCACTCGGAACGCTGTGCGTGATCGATCGTGTTCCGCGGACGCTCACCGCTGAGCAGATGGAGGCGCTCCGCGCGCTGAGCCGGCAGGTGGTCGCGCAGCTCGAGATGCGCCGCAACCTCGCCGAGCTTCATGTGGCCTACACCCGTCTGCATGCCGTCGATCAGCTGAAAAGCGAATTCGTCTCGATGGTCAGCCACGAACTGCGGACGCCGCTGACGTCGATTCGCGGTGGGTTGCAGCTGGTGCTCGCCGATCCCGATGCGATCGCCGATCCCAACGCGCGCGAGCTTCTGGACCGCGCGCTGCACAGTAGCGAGCGGCTCATCCGCCTGACGAACGACATCCTTGATCTCTCGAAGGTCGAGGCCGGACGGATGGAGCTGCACCGGAGCGCGTGCCGCGCCGCCGACATCATCGCCAATGCCTGCGCTGCCGTCGCCCACCTGCCGTACGGCGCCGATCGCGTGCGCGCGCCGAACAGCGAACGCGGCGGAGAGCTGTTCGTTGATGCGGACCGCATCGTTCAGGCGGTGGTGAATCTGCTGGCGAACGGGCTGAAGTTCACGCCGCCGCCGGGGCTGGTCTACGTCGAGACGCGACGGCACGACACGGCCGTGGAGATCGCCGTGCGCGACGAGGGCCCCGGCATGACGCCCGAGGATCTAGCGCGCCTCTTTCAGCCGTTCCAGCAACTGGCGTCTGCGCGAAAGGTCGGCGGCACCGGCCTCGGGCTGGTGATTTCCAGGGCGATCGTCGAGCAGCACGGCGGGCAGCTGACCGTGGACAGCCGGGTGGGCGAGGGCACCACCTTCACGATCTCGCTGCCGTTGGCGCCGGCAGGTTAGCCCGTCGTTACACGCCCGCGCAGCCGTTTGCCAGCGACGCCTCGACCAGCAGCAGTGTGCGGCCGCTGTGTCGCGGCTCGACATGCGCGTCGGAAAGGTGTTCAATGTGCGGCGCGCATTGCTCGCCACCTAGACGTGACGGCCCACATGGAGTGATGACGATGGCTCAGGATTTTCAACGGGCGGCACTGACACGGCGGGAACTTCTCGGGTTGCTCGGTTGTGGTGCGATAGCGGCCACGGTACCACGGGTCGCCTCCGGGGCGACCCAGACCTTCCCGAAAGGTGCGGTCATCCGTACTATTTCAAAGGACTACGCGCCCGAGGATCTGGCTGGAGGCGCGACGCTGTTTCACGAGCATCTCTCGTTTGCGCCAGATTTCATGACGAGGTGGACGGGCTACGCCGCTCAAACGCGTGCGGCAAACGGCTTAGCGTCTGCGGGGGCCGGAGGCGGTAGCGGCCGCGGCCCTCAACCGCCGGCCGCGCCACCCGGTGGTCCCTTTTTCATGCAGGACCTTGATCTGATGGCAGCGGAACTGTCCACCGCCAAGAACGAAGGCATCGGCTGCATCGTCGATGGCGGGCATCCGGACATGGGCCGCGACATCAATTTCCTGCGTCAGGTCTCGATGAAGTCAGGGATGCCCATTGTGGCGGGCGCCGGCTTCTACACGCAGCCGTTTTACCCGAACGAGATCGCCACGATGAGCGAAGAGCAGATCGTGGAGGCGCTCGTCAGGCAATGTGAAGTCGATCCGGTCGGCGTGTTCGGCGAGATCGGATCATGGGACGACATGACGGCGAACGAGCGAAAAGTGTTTCGTGCGATCGGAAAGGCGCACATCGCGACGAATCTGCCGATCTTCACGCACACGGGCATTCCGGGAAAAGCGGCGCTCGAGCAGCTCGATTTGTTCGAGGACGTGGGGGTGAAGCCGAACCGGGTCGTGATCGGCCACTTAGGCAACCTTGTTGATGCCAACGTGCAAGTTCAGAAGACCCTCTGCCGGCGCGGCGCGTTCATCGGATTCGATCGTCAGGGTGGTCCGGGCGACGCGCAACAGGTGCCAATGGTGATGGCCCTTCTTGAAGCCGGTTTCGCTGACAACCTTATGTTCTCTGCGGACATCTCGAGCGCCGCGCAGATGAAGCGCAACGGCGGCCAGGGCTACGCGAAGACGTTGACCGTGTTCGTGCCAAAGCTGAAGGCCGCCGGCGTGAGCGACGAGGTGCTCCACGGCATCATGGTGGACAATCCGCGGCGATTTCTGGCGTTCGTGCCGAAGAAAGCGCGGAAGGCATAGGAGCCTCTCGGCACGTGTCTCGCGCCACCCTTGTCCCGACGATCGGGTTCCTATCGGGCGTCGCAGGGCTGGTCTTCGAGGTGGTCTGGTTCCACCGCGCCGGATTGGTGCTCGGCAATAGCTTGTGGGCGACCACCATCGTGCTGTCCAGCTTTATGGGCGGCCTCGCACTCGGCAACCTGCTCGTCGCCGGCTTCCCTCGGTGGAGTCATCATCCGCTGCAAGCCTACGCCGTGCTCGAAGCGAGCGTCGGCGCATCAGGGATAGCGGTCACCTACACACTCCCGCGGCTAGCCTGGTTGCTCGTCCCGGTCACTCAAGCGGCTGACGGACACCCAGGGCTTGTGAATCTCATTCGGTTCGTCACCGCCTTTGCCATGCTCCTGGTGCCGGCGACCGCGATGGGCGCAACGCTGCCGCTTCTCGTCGGCGCGCTGTCGCACCAGCGCGCTCGCCTCGGGGCAGCGTTCGGATGCCTGTACGGGTGGAACACGCTGGGGGCTGTGGCAGGCGTCCTGGCTGCCGAATTGGTGCTCATTGAGCGGATCGGAGTCGCCGGCAGCGCGTGGCTCGCGACGCTGCTTGATCTTGCGGCCGCCGCGGTCGCGGTCGCTATCGTGCGTCTTGAACGGCCGGTGACGCCGGATCTCCTTCCTGGGGTGCGTCATGCCGGCTCGCTGTACGAAGGCGCCACGTCTCTATTCGTTTGCGCTTTTCTCTCCGGCGGCACCCTGCTCGCGCTCGAAGTCGTATGGTTTCGATGCCTGACGATGTATGTGCTGACGACGACCACGGGCACGAGTGTGATGCTGGCGGTCGTCCTCGCCGGCATCGGGATTGGCGCGCTGGCCGGTTCGACATGGCTCGCACGTCATGTCCGCCCCCCAAGCGCCGTTCCCATCCTCGCACTGGCTGCCGGCGCCTCAGTCGCGCTGTCGTACCTCGCCTTTCAGTCGCTGACGGCGGGCGCTCAGATCGGCGCGTGGCGGCAAATCCTGTGGTTCGCATGTGTGCTGACGGCACCGACCGCCGTCCTGTCGGGATGCTTCCTCACGGTGCTGGCTGACGCGGCCCCCGACGACATGGGCGACCAGACGCGGACCGCTGCGGCGCTGACCCTGGCCAATACGGCCGGCGCTATGTGCGGACCGCCCCTTGCTGCGTTCGTGCTGCTGCCGTCGCTCGGGATGGAGCGTGCGTTGGTTGCCCTCGCACTCGCGTATGGAGGCATTGCGTTCATCGCGCTACGTGCGAGCGGCTTTGGCTTCGCGCGCGCGCCCGCGTTCGCGGTCGCGGTCGTGGCGTTCGTCGGTGCGCTGGTGGTCGTGCCGGCCGGTCTGACGCCCAACGCGTTCGCGCGCGTGGCGCAGACGTATACGGCAGACGGTTCGGAGATCGTCGCAACGAGTGAAGGGCCGGCCGAGACAATTTTCGTCATGCAGCAAAAGTGGCTCGGGAAGCCGGTGTACAGCCGTCTCGTGACCAACGGCTTCTCAATGTCCGGTACCACCACGCCCGCGCTGCGCTACATGCGGTACTTCGCGTACTGGCCGATGCTGCTGCATCAGGGACCTGTGCGGCGCGCCCTCGTCATTTGCTACGGAGTCGGCGTCACCGTGGGTGCGATCACCGACATCCCGTCTCTCGAGTCGCTCGACGTGGTCGAGATCTCGAGCGATATCGTCGCCGCGAGTGATGTGATTTATCCGGCCGGGGAACGTCCGCTTCACGATCCGCGCATCCGCCTTCATCTCGAGGATGGCCGGTTCTTTCTGCAGACGACGGCGCAACGCTTCGATCTGATCACGGGGGAGCCGCCACCGCC